>CAZVZF010000025.1:0-11197 GCA_964631095.1 uncultured Eubacteriales bacterium | reverse complement strand
CAACTGCGATAGCAGTCAAAATCAATGCCGCTCCATGTCATATCGCCTCGCTCCATATCGCCATCAACTTGCAATGTCATGCTGCTCTACATACAAGTATCAACTTATAAGGAGGAATGATGAATGAAACTTACCTTACCACTGTCTTTTCGTGACATTCAATCCCTTCGAGCTGGGATGCTTGTTTATCTATCGGGTTATTTGTATACTGCTCGCGATGCCGCCCATAAACGAATGGTCGAATCCATTCAACGTGGCGAATCTCTTTCCATCGATTGGTCCAATGAAACCATTTATTACACAGGACCTACACCCGCTAAACCTGGCAAACCCATTGGATCTTGCGGCCCTACTTCAAGTTACCGGATGGATTCATACGCACCAGTTCTAATGGACCTTGGCGTTCGTGTTATGATTGGAAAAGGGGATCGCAGTGAAGCATTTCGTCAATCTATGATCAATCATCATGCCGTCTATTTACAAACCGTGGGCGGGGTAGGCGCTCTACTTGCACGCACTGTTCTACATTCAGAAATTGTCCTTTATCCTGACCTAGGTCCCGAGGCCATTCATCGCTTAGAAGTGAAAGACTTCCCTGCAATCGTGACCTATGACATTTATGGTGGAGATGCCACCAAAGAACAAATTGAAATCTATAAGAATAAGATGTATGAAAAAACCAAATAACTTGGTTTTTTTCATAGATGGACTCCTTACTATATTTCAAAAATTCAATGGATTAATGAAGCGGTATCATCTTCCAATAATCGTTGAGAGGCGATGGATAATTTCATGTTTCTCATGGTAAAGGAACCCCCATCCTCTAAGACAATAAGCACCGAGTAGAACGATGCATATGTTCATTGATTGACATTGTTAGGAATATAAAGTCGAGGAATTTCAATTTCATAAGTATCACTTATTGGGGAAAACTCATAGATGACTGCTTGATTGGCATTTGGAGTTCCCATAACAAAATCATAATCATTTACTAAAAAAACTTGCACGTTCGCTGAGCTTTCTGAATCAAGATGAAAGCTTATTTTTGATACTGGGAGGCGTTGAACACCAAATTGGAAAGACTTGAGCGTGTGACCTACTGATGACGAGAGATTCTCGACAACTACTTGCTGTTCGTCATCAAGCAAGAAGAGATTCCCTCCTCCAATTTCTCCACTGATTAATTCATAGCGAAGCAAATTAGTGTGTCCCAATGTTGCTTGATAGCTTGCATTGGATAAATTGCTTAATCCAATTGGAATTTCAACCAAGCGTGCATCATAAACATTTCGTGGCTTACTTAAAAGGCGAATAGAATCATACACCCCTCTCCCAATTCCGATGGCAATACTAACTATCCCGAGAAAAAGAAGCCCTTTAATAAAGCGTTTCTCCGAAAAACCATTCGTATGACCCATCTCCTCTCAAGCATGAAACTGATGAATTGCAACCATGACATCTCGTATCCAAGTACTCAAGTAATAAAGCACTGGAATTGATAAAAATCCGAGCAAGACAAGATCGTCAATCCCTTTTTCGTTGTTCATTGGTGAATCCTCCATTAATATCATTTTTTTATTGATTCATATGAAACAATTGTTCATCTAAAGAATAAATGAACTCATGATAAATTTCTTTTATAGTCTTTTTATGTTCTTATTATATCACTGCATCGGGGGGCAACTAAAAAGAAAAAATCGAACTATAATGTGAGTTCGATTTATTTTCTATGAACTTCTTCTATCTTAAAAAAATGTCGATAAGCTCCATAGCCTTGTTCGTCCAATTCCGAATAAGGAATAAACCGCAAGGAAGCAGAATTAATGCAGTAGCGAAGTCCTCCTTGTTCTTCGGGACCATCATCAAAAACATGTCCGAGATGAGCATCGGAAGATTGGGATCGAACCTCAGTGCGACTCATGCCGTGGGAATAGTCTTCTTGCACTTTAATTTCCTGGGTGGAAAGTGGTTTGGTGAAACTAGGCCAGCCACAACCCGCATCAAATTGATCGAAGGAAGCAAATAATGGAGTTCCATCATAAACATCAACATAAATCCCTGGCTTCTTGTTATCCCAGTATGCGTTTTGAAAAGGCGGTTCCGTACCGTTTTCGCGCGTAACATAGTATTGCATGGCATTTTCAACATGGACTTTCTTTCGTTGAAACATGATAATCACCCCATCCCATTGTATCATGAATGCGAATGGGAAACTTGATTCATGCTCCATGGTTATGGAATGACAGAAAACCATGAAGTTCGTTGTTATTTATTGATGACGGTCAATCTTTTTTGTTATTTTTTGAATATTGAATTGTTCAATCTTCCGTTTGATATTCTCCATGACTTCCGCATAAATTTTATTAATGGCTTCCTCATTGCTCTCGGCAATTTTTCGTAATTGATCCGTATTGGATCGCAATAAAGTCACTTGCTTTTCGACTTTGACAAGATTAATATCGAGAATATTCTTTTTCATATCATTAAACTGATCCAAAATTGCTTGAGTTTCTTGGAATTGGGTTTCTTCCATCCGACGATTCAAGATTAAATCGCGATATTTCACAGCAAGAGAGGTCACAACGCTTAAAAACGCTACAAAATATTGAGGACGTACGACATACATATTCTCGTATTCTTTGACTTTTCGAATGGGAAGGTCGTTGTCTTGTTCCCATTCCAATTCACTGATTAGGAGCGCATATTCGCCTTGCTTCTTTTTCCGATCAAGATCAAGTTTCTTGTAATAATCCGCATTCTTTTTCCGGTAGATCGAGCTAGGATCTTCACTTTTCATTTCACATACAACACTCGATAATAATTCGGAATCTTGATGTTGCTCAGAGGCAAACACACGGAACAAATAATCGGCTTTCGTCCCGCGGTCTTCAAAATCCGTTTTAATCACAGTATTATCTTTTTCCCACGTACATTGCGCAAAACCATTTTGCGCAAATTGTTCAAATTGATTATTACACCAAAGTTCCAAGTGCTCTCCTTGTTTTTTTACATTGAGTAGCGAGCGAGTTAAGGTCAGTTTTTCCAATTCCAACTGTTTTTGTTGAAGTTGATCCTTCCATTTTTGCTCTTCTTCTTGAAGCGCTCCTTTTAGCTCATAGCTTTGCTTCGTCTCCATGATTTTCATTTCATGCTGAACATTTTGAAGCTCCCCTTTCAATCGTTGAACTTCTTGTTCATAAAGAGATTGTTTTTTCGCCATCTCCAAATCCATTTGGGCACGAAGCTGACTTTTAATACCTTGTTTTTCTGTTTCAAGCGAAGATAGTTTGGTTTCGAGTTGATGTTGGTTGGCTTGATGTTGTAAAGTAAGCTCATTAATTTTAGCAAGATAGTTTTGTTCCACTCGAAGGATGGCTGCTTCTTGGCGACTCTCCCATTCTCGTTGTGCAGTCTCAAGGCGTCTTTGATACTCTTGATGATGCGCAGAAGTAATTTGATCTTGAAGAAACGTCAAATCCACTTGATTAATTTGTTTCAAGTCAATAATATCTCCAGCGTTCGCTGATTGATCCAAGCGAAGGGTAGTATCATTCAATATAGTAATTTTTTTAATGGTGGCCATTATTTCCAGCTCCCTATTTTTTTATATGCATCCATTGTATCATGATAAAAACCGTTCCTCAAGGAAGCCTCAGGTTGTCCATACTTTCTTACAATCATACTCTTGGTGTCACTATTCCATATCGAACTAGAATTTGATCAAAATCGATCGACCAAGGATATTGATAAAACTCCTCTTTAGTAAGCCAAAGCATCAAACCTTCTTTGGATGATTGAAGGGTTCCCTCAAAAGTGGAAGAGCGATACAAAAAAGCAATCTCGCGAGTTTCCAGCAAAGGATTGAACCATTCATAGAACCCAACGAATTCTAAATTTCGAACATCGAGATTTGTTTCTTCTTTCATTTCTCGTTGAACCGATTCAAGCACCGTTTCATTCGCTTCAACGTGTCCTCCTGGAAGAGTGAGTCCTGGCCACTTCGCTGACACTCGATTTTGCACAAGATAGCGGTCCCCATCAATCAAGAGACACATATTGGTAAGAATAGTTTTCATAGCTTCTCCGCCACTTCAATGACCGTATTCAAAAAAGCTTCTTCTCCCCAGGTGTTAATTTTCCAAAACATGGCTTGACTTCCTCCAGATGTTGCGATTGTCAACCAGTATGAGGGCGACTTTCCAACCAGAGTAAGGGCTAAGCTCGTGCGATTTTTTCCCAAGTAACTATAACGTTCAAAGACTCGCAAAGAAAAATCAAGTCCTTCTTGATGATAATCGCTACTCTCCTCCAAACTTGCTGTCACACTGCCACCCATAATGGTGTCTTCTAATGTCCTCAAAATAGTATGAAAGTCTCCTTGTACGAGTTTTTCATATTTTGCCATTCCTATCCTCTCCTTGCATGCTATCTTCATTATAGAAGGATTCATGAGAATGAAAAGCAAAAAGAGCGAAAGATTCGCCCGTTGAATCTATCATAATCAAATGGCTATAGAAGCAATGATTGCGTTTAGGAAAGCAGCATTTCTTTAATTTCTGCAACATTGGGCACACGTCCCGCTGATGCTACTTTCCCATCAATAATTAAACCAGGTGTTCGAAGCAAGCCACTTTCCATAATGGCTTGTAAATCGGTAATGTACAATACATCCGCATGTACACCGGTTTCTTGAACCGCTTGTTGGACTCGTTCGAGTAGTTTTTTACAGTTTGAACATCCGCCGCCTAATACTTTAATTTCCATAAATTTGTTCTCCTTTTTTAAAGCGTTCACTCAAATGTGGCGAGCCATGATTGGATTTGCCGGGAAATCTCATCGCGAATCAAGCGAACTTGTTGTAAGATTTCCGTTTCGCTTCCACGAAACTGGGAGGGATCTTTAAATTCCCAATGTAAGCGGGCCGTGGTTCCTGGAAAATAGGGGCAACGTTCACCGCTTGCTGCATCACATACAGTAATGACATAATCAAATCGCGTACCTCGATCCAGCATCTCTTGGGTTGATTTGGTGGTTTGATTGGAAAAATCAAATCCAAGTTCTTTCATGACCTTAACCACATATGGATTCATTTTCCCAGGCTCAATGCCTGCACTCTCTGCTACAAAATTCCCCATCCCATAAACATTTAAAAACGCTTCCGCCATCTGACTTCTTGCTGAATTATGAATACAAACAAACAAGACACGAATCATAATCAATCCTCCCTTTCATAGGAATAAAAATGCAATGGCATTAAACACATAGCCCATGATTACAATGCCCGTAACCACGATACCAACAAACATGGCAAACAGTTTAGGTTTGATGACTCTTCGAATCATGATGAGCGATGGAAGAGAAAGTGCGGTCACTGCCATCATGAAAGATAAGACGGTCCCAATCCCAACGCCTTTGATTACAAGTGCTTCCGCAATCGGTAACGTCCCAAAGATGTCCGCATACATAGGGACGCCAACAAAGGTAGCAATTAGGACTGAAAATGGATTGTTTTCACCAAGGATGGCCTCAATCCATGTCTGGGGAATATACCCATGAATAATTGCCCCAATGCCTACACCTATAAAAATATACAGCCATACTCGGCGTATAATTTCTAGAACCTCTTGCCAAGCATAAGTAAAACGCGCGGATGTTGACATCTTCTCTTCCACTTCATTACTGCCTGATCCCGCTGCATTCATCACAAATTCTTCGACATAACGTTCCATATGAAAAGCGCCAATCAGAGTTCCGCCTACTATCGCAATGAGCAATCCTACTCCGACATAAGCCAAAGCTATCTGCCAGTTAAAAATCGAAGCGAGTAATAAAACGGATGCCAAATCAACAAGGGGCGAAGAAATTAAGAAGGAAAAAGTCACTCCAACGGGAAGCCCCGCTTTGGTAAAACCAATAAATATGGGAATCGAAGAGCACGAACAAAATGGGGTGACAGTCCCAAGTAATGCACCAACGATATTGGCAAATACACCTTTGAATCTACCTAAAATGCGACGAGTACGCTCCGGCGGAAAAAACGACTGGAGATAAGCGGAAAGAAAGATTAAAACTGAAAGAAGAATGAAAATTTTGATTACATCATACACAAAAAAGGAAAGGCTATGGAAGAAAACGGATTCTATATCCAGTCCTAGTACCTTATTCAAAAACCACTCAACAGCCTGCTCCAGCCATTCCATCTTTAGTAACTGGCGATTGATCCAATCCATTGAATCGCCCTCCCTCAATGAAAACCATCAATACATAGATACCCTTCAATGTATCATGGTTCTATTGTAAGAGTTGTTGACATACTCGTCAATCATAATATGCCTTTAATCCATTGCATAAACTCATGTACTTGAGTCACTATGGAAGACTGAAGTTCGCCTAATTGATCAAAATTGGGGGACTTAACTAAGGAAGATGCTACAATCGAATCGACTCCCGGGGAGCACTGTGATAAGGTGTACTTCCCTAAATCGAGGGGTTTCAACCGCTGTATCATTTGAGCCTGGACCATGCGATTGGTGGCACTTAGCCAAGCTTCAAATCTTCCTTCTTTATGAAGATATACAACAGCTATTTTCAAATGATGGGTAGCAAGGGTGGGAGAAGTTAGAGGGAGATATGACATATCAAGGTATCCTTGATAAAGGGTCCCAACTTTGATGGAAGGGTATTCCTTTCTTATTGCTTGTTGAATTGCAACAAAAGACTTCATGATTGCTTGATAGGCTTCTTGCATCATTCCAGACTGTAATTGACTTGTATAATAGTTGATACTTGATTGAATGTTGGTCATTGAAATCCCTTCTTTCTTATTTTTATCATAACACCTCGCAACACACTCTCCTAGGTATTCTCCTCTCGAATTTGTGAGGAAGATTGATTCATCAAAGATTTCAGGTAGATTTTATAAAAAAGAAAATGGTACACTATACCTATATTGTTCAGAAAGAGGTTTGATTTATGAAACGTCGATGGCTTACCATGTTCCTTCCGCTTGGCCTTTTTGCCTTGGCCGCTTGCTCAACAAGCTCAAACTCTTCGCTCGCTTCGTCCCACTCTTCAAGTTCCTCTCCAAGAGAAGATCCCATCGTTGCCTTGTATGGGATTCACAATTATCAAGTGGAGCAAGGAGCACTTCCCCTTGATTTGTTGGAAGGAGTAGAAGCTAAAGACCAATATGATACCTCTTATAACATCCAAGTGATTGAGAATATTGATTATCAAACATTAGGTAATTATCAAGTTCGCTATCAGGTTCTTCTTCCCAATAGTGAAATCCTTGAAGAAACTTCTTGGGTTCGTATTGTGGTGAATCAAACGGCAAACGAAGCAGCCAGGTTAGCATTACTTACCCATTTGGAAAGTTACGAAAATGCTTTTCAATCCCAATCGTATCGTGTCCAGAAAACATCCTATGATCCGGCACGAAACCCTGATTCGTTTCGTTGGATTCTCAATCATCAAATGGAATATTATCCCAATCAAGTCAAAGAACAATATCATTACAATCCCGAAGTGAATCCGCAAGGTGAAATCAATTATGTCACTTACTCCACCGAAGAGGGATACCTACAATTTGAGATTGAAGGCGATCAATTGCGTCACCCCCTTTCCATTCAAGGACTTCATAGTTATTCCATTATGAGCCTATTCCCTACCGTTCCTTCTTCCCTTTATGCCATCACCGAACAAGGCATCCGCATGGATACATCCTATGCAATGATTGCACCATACCGCAATCAATCTTCATTACTTGGTGCCATTGCCTCCGAGTATTCCTATGATCTCCAAAATTCTTCCGGCCAAGTAACAATTCATTTTGATTGTTCCGAAGCAAATGTTTTGAAGGTAACTGCTCGTTTTTATAATCCCTCCACCCAGTGGCACTACCAACTTAACTTCCAAATAGATTATCATGTAAGTCCCGCTTATGATCTATCAACACTCTCACAAGTAGAGGCCGACAGTCTTGAAGAAGTGAAAGTGGCGTTGCAGGAAGGAGTAGACCATGTTATGACCTACTCTTATACGAGAACTCGCTATTATAAAATTCAAGTATCTGCAGGAAAAGCCTATCAAGTCACATCAAATTTTTTCCATAATCCCACTTTCTTTAATGCGGAACATCAATCCATTCCTTTGTCTATTCATACCCATTCCCTGGTTTCGGGGCTTCTTCAATGGTTTGAAGCTCCCATGGATGGAGATTTGTACATTGGTTTGATCCGTGGTAACAGCTATGCATTTCAAGAGACCTTAACCTTTCGCTTCGATTGCTTACCTCAAACACCATCCATGACTTCAGTGACACTAACCGAATCAACGGGTCAATATGTTGCAACCGATGTTTCATTTCTTGAAGGGATGATCTTAGAATTCCCTGTAATTCAAGACCAATATTATTCCATTTCAATTTCCTCGGATGATTATTACTTGGATATGAATTATGGAAGTTATCAAGATGCGAATAACCATTATTACATACGTAATCCCTCTCAACCCCTCTTTCGAATCGCTCTATTTTCTAATATGACTATCACATGGGAAATAGCCAATATCGAATAGAACAAGGGAGTTCTCAACGATGAGAACTCCCTTTTATCTCTACTATTTAACCCAACTGACCAGGTAATATTTGCTGAACTAAAGGGGGGAAACTTTGATCAAATTGCTTCAAAGCTTCTTCGTCTACATGATACCCCTCAGGTTCTTCATACGTTCCAACTTTACAATCAAAATAGCCCGGGATCAAATCAACCACCATGAAGAATGGGGTCTTTTCCTCGCGAGGAATCCCAGGATAATAAATACCGCGATCTTGTGCACTTTCAAATCCAAATCGTTGGTAATAATTAGGATCTCCTGTTATTGCAATCCCTCCTGCACCCATTAAATAAGCTTGCTTCATTGAAAAACGAATCAAACGTTCCCCATAACCTTGTTTCTGAAATTCGGGCAACACACTAACGGGTCCAAAGCTTAAGACCGGGAGGATGGATTCATCATCACAATGAATTAATGCATAAGTATACATGATATGGGCGACAATCCGATGATCGACTTCCAAGACTAAATCTAATTCTGGAACAAATTCGGGGCGATCACGAAATTGATGCAAAACAAAATGCTCCGAACATCCGGGATGATACCGATTCCAAAAGGCATTTCGCGTCATTTCTTCGACATAACGATAATCGCTCTCAATCTCTCTTCGTATAAGAATAGTTGCTTCTTTTTTGTCCATGTTTCTTTCCTTTCTCCATCATCCATTAAGTTTATTGACGCCAAAAAGTTTTTAATCCCTTTTTATCTTCACAGTTGAATTTAATCATCTTGGCAAGCAAGTCATAACGAACTTCTTGATTCCAAGGAATCCGAAAAAGCATCGTTGTGGCTCGATAACCAGCTTCATGAATCGCTTGATTGAAACGTTCAATCCCTGCTTGTTCAGGGGACACTGCAAGATGCTCTTTGGCAACACTAAAAGCGATGATAAAGGTTCCTTGATGCATAAACATTGGTTGGTTCCATTTGATGACAGGCGTTAAATCAGGATAATTTCGTTGAATCCAAGATAAAACTTCTTGGACACGATTCCGCTTGCTTTTTTCATGAATTTCATCAAGAAATACTCGGAACACATGATGATCCATGGATTGATGCTCCTTTCTATTCGAAGTGGTTGGGTAGAATACTAACATTTCCAATCCATCGAAACTGGATAAGGCTCGTTAGAAATGGCTATTTTTTGTAGAGCCTTTTCCATTCGTAAACATTCTTCACCGGCTCGACTTTCAATAAGACTCCATGAAGCATCTACCCCTAATTCATGATAGCTTACTGCGAGGGCACCATACAAGGCAAGTCCAATACAGTGGCGCACGGAATGAATACTAGAAACGGACTGCCCAATGGCACGAGCTGCCGCTTGTGCAATGGGATTATCTGATGCTTCACGAGCTGCCTCGTGACATGCTAAAATGGATTTTTTTACAGCAGGATATGGAACGCTTCTATCCATCCAATCACGAGCTGCTTGAATGGCACTTTGGGGGCGTAAATCATCCGGCTTATATCGATTCCAAAGACCAAGCATCACTTCTTCGCAATAAGAAATGACCCAATGATGAATCGTCTCTTTGCTTTGTGTTTCAATCAGTCGAATCAGTGGTTGAAGATAAGGAGCCTCCCAATCATTAAGCATTTTCCGATAAGTTGTCATACGATTCTCTCCTCCACTATCTTTTCTTAGAAATTTCGAAAATACCGCCACTGATTGATTCTATTAATCCATCAAAGAAAAACGCAACGATTATAATGATGTTTTATTTATTGTCGGACATCCTTTTTTCACACTACAACGGAACCTCCAAGAATTAATAGATCTTTCACAATGTGTTCTTTTCAATCTTTCATTAATGTAAGCTCTTCTTATAATCGATAAGAGTCATCACGGTTTCAAAGTGTTTTAAGGAATGGAGATTAATGCTAACAGATAAGTTCTTTCGCTGGTTGAGAATCGAATCAGAATGCTGTATCAATTGTTTGATTGCATTATCAAGTGGGAGATTGATTACTTCTTGTGCCAATTTCATGGGGAAGAACAGTGTTACTTTATAATAACCTTCCCAAATGGAAAGCCAGAACACAGTAACTTCCTTGGATCCCCCACGTTTTCCTCTCCATCGGTAAAGGCCTTTACCAAGCCATGCTTTACCATCATGATAATAGCGCCACTCCAAATGAATTTCGGCTTGAGAAATCTCACGAAGAAACTTTTGATAAAAGGGATAAGCTTGTTGTAGGGCGTCTTCTAAAACGCTATCATCTAAATAGATATTTTTCTCTCGTAACAGTTGTTGTTTCGAAAGTGCATGGAATGTCTGGCCGATATTCTTTGAAATCATTATTCCACCTCGATATCATCATTCTTAATACTATAGTATCGCCTTGAGCAATACGACATTTTCAACGTGCGTTGAAAAAACCATATTGCTTGCAAAAAAAACCTTGTGTGTATTGAAGTAACATCAAAATCGACTAAAATATGTTTCCCCTTACATGGTTGAACTGATGGCTAAAATACCAAAGTAACATATTTTTGAGTTATTACACTAAAGTTATCTAGTTGAAACACCATCGTTGATTTTTTCACAACAAAAATAATCAATAGGGTTCAAATCCC
>CAZVZF010000024.1:0-11312 GCA_964631095.1 uncultured Eubacteriales bacterium | reverse complement strand
CCAAGTCTCACATCAATGGTAATACAACACAATGAAAACAGCAACCTGTGTGGTTGTTGTTTTCAATTCTATGGAAAAATGATACAATAATAGATACGTTATCTACCTACTTTAGAAGGTCGAAAGGAGCGATTGTATGGCTAGTTCATTTCTCAACCGGCTGTTCCGTGTCGATAAGAAGGAACAAAAGAAAATCGAAAAAATCGCCGATCAAGTTGAGGCATTTAAAGATCAAATGGCGGCATTAAGCAACGAAGAATTACAAGCGAAAACGCCCTATTTTAAGGAACTCATTCAACAAGGCAAGTCGTTGGATGAATTACTACCCGAGGCTTATGCAGTGGCGCGTGAAGCAGCCCAACGAACATTGCAACAATATCCTTATTTTGTTCAAGTGATGGGGGCAGTAGCGTTGCACAACGGCGATGTGGCGGAGATGAAAACAGGGGAAGGTAAGACCCTAACCTCTACCATGTGTATTTATCTTAACGCTCTAATGGGAAAAGGCGTCCATGTCATTACGGTGAATGATTATCTCGCCAAACGCGATGCCGAATGGATGGGCTCCATTTATCGTTTCTTAGGCTTATCAGTAGGGGTTAATCATCGTGAGCTTACCCCTCCTGAAAAGAAAGCTGCTTTTGCATGTGATGTCACCTATACGACCAATTCTGAAATTGGTTTTGATTATTTGCGGGATAATATGACTCCTAATCTCAACACTCGCGTGTTACGTGGTCTGCACATGGCAGTCATTGATGAAGCAGACTCAATTTTGATTGACGAATCTCGAACACCATTAATTATCTCGGGTGGCCAACGCAAAGGGGCCAACCTATATGTTCTTGCGGATCAATTTGCAAAGATGATTCGACCCGAAAAACATTTCACCATTGATCTCGAGTCTAAGACTGTTCAATTGACCGAAGAAGGCGTGTCTATTGCTGAAAAAGCGTTTAAAATTGATAATCTTTACCGTTTGGAACACACTTCGCTTGTTCACCATATCCATCAAGCCTTAAAAGCGAATTATATTATGCAACGCGATGTTGATTATGTTGTCATGGAAGGTGCGATTGTCATTGTTGACCAATTTACAGGTCGTATGTTAAAGGGGCGAACCTATTCGGATGGACTTCATCAGGCCATTGAAGCAAAAGAAAAAGTTCAAATCAACCAAGAAACAACGGTCATGGCTACGATTACTTATCAAAATTTCTTCCGCTTATATGGGAAGTTAGCGGGTATGACGGGAACGGCTAAAACAGAAGAAGAAGAATTCTTAAGTACCTATAACATGCGGGTCGTAGAAATACCTACGAATCGTCCTGTCATTCGCAACGATGCAACAGATTTAGTCTATGGAAAGAAAGAGTATAAATACAATGCGATGATTCGTGAAATTATCGAGCGACACCAAGCGGGCCAACCTATTCTTGTGGGGACTATTTCAGTAGAAACAAGTGAACTAATCTCACAAAAACTTCGTAAAGAGGGCATTCGCCACGAAGTCCTTAATGCAAAAAACCATGAACGTGAAGCAGAAATCATTAAAAAAGCCGGTGAGAAAGGCTCGGTAACCATTGCTACCAATATGGCTGGCCGTGGTACCGACATCAAACTTGGTGACGGAGTTGTTGAACTAGGAGGGCTTGCTGTCATTGGCAGTGAACGTCATGAATCGAGACGAATTGACAACCAGTTACGTGGACGTTCAGGACGTCAAGGTGATCCGGGATATTCAAGATTTTATGTATCCTTAGAAGATGAATTGATGCAGAGATTTGGCAATAAAACTGTTCAGAACTTATTTGAATCGATGAAAGAAGAGCCTATCGAATCTGCAATGGTGTCACGGGTAATCTCAACCGCCCAAATGCGTGTGGAAGGTTTCAACTTCGATATTCGCAAAAATCTTATGGGTTATGATGATGTGCTACGGCAACAACGGGAGATTATGTATACCCAACGGGATACGGTTTTAGGATCAAGCGATGTCCATAACATCGTGGTTGATTTATTTCGAAAAGTTTCGGATCTCTATGTACAGCGAGCAGTGAATCAACAGAGCAAAGACTTTACGATTGATTTTGAAAAGTTGCGTGATTCCTTAGCCAATCGAATTTTACCTCCGAATCTTATCCAACTAGAAGTCATTCAAGGACGCGATGTTAGTGAAACAATCGATCGTTTACATGGATATCTTCTTGCCTTATTCGAACAAAGGAAGAAAGAATGGACTGAACCTATCTTTAAAATGATCGAAAAGCAAATTCTGATACGTATTATTGATGTGAATTGGACGCAACACATTGACCGAATGTCAAAATTGCGCGATGGGATTCACTTGCGTGCTTATGCCCAAACCAATCCTTTACAAAGTTATATTAATGAAGGATATCAAATGTTTGAGGATATGACGAATCGGATTGCGGAAGAAACCGTGATTTACTGTTTGCGGGCCCAAGTAAAGATTGAACGTAAACCCAATCCCAATGCGCCGCAAGCAAAAACACCTCTTCCTCAAGCCTAATCCAACGAAAGGAGCGAGCGGACATGCCATACGAAATTTTTGAAATGCGTCAAACCATGGAGAATGCCGCCCTACGCTTACAAGAGCTGGGTGACTCTCTTTGACCTCGCTCGTCGAAAAGCGGGCATTGAAGCGGCCGAACGACGAATGCTTGCCCCTGACTTTTGGCAAGATCGCCAAACAGCCCAGCGGCATATTGATCGTCTAAATACTCAAAAAGAAATTGTTACGACCCATGAACACGTGGTGCGAAAAGTACAGCAGTTTTTGGATGAACTGGAACTTCTCAATGAAGAGTATAGCGTTGAAATGCATACGTTAATGGACCATGAATATCGTCAAGTGATGCATGAGTTTGAAGAATTCGAATTGTTGATATTACTGAATCATGAATTTGACCGTTTGAATGCGATTGTCGAAATTCACCCAGGGGCAGGTGGAACGGAAAGTCAAGATTGGGCGGACATGTTGTATCGGATGTATGTTCGTTATGCTGATCTCAAGTCTTTTAAAGTGGAGACTGTCGATTATCAAGTAGGCGAAGAAGCTGGATTAAAAAGTGTAATGTTTGTCGTACGTGGTTCGTATGCCTATGGGTATCTAAAAGCCGAAAAAGGAGTTCATCGTTTGGTTCGTATTTCTCCATTTGATGCTTCGGGTCGTCGTCATACTTCCTTTGCTTCGGTAGATGTTATTCCTGAATTTACAGCTGATACCAATCTTAGTATCAATGAGGCTGATTTACGTATTGATACGTATCGAGCGGGTGGAGCAGGCGGTCAACATATTAACAAGACAGATTCAGCGGTTCGCATCACGCATCTTCCTTCTGGAATTGTAGTAACATCGCAATCTCAGCGTTCTCAAATTCAAAATCGGGAGCAGGCGATGGTTGTCTTAAAGGCCAAGTTATATCAAAAGAAAATGGAAGAGAAACAAATGGAGCTGGATCGTATTCGGGGAGTCCAAAAATCAATTGAATGGGGTTCCCAAATTCGTTCCTATGTGTTTCAACCATATACTTTAGTCAAAGATCATCGCAGTAATTACGAGACGGGCGATGTCCAGCGCGTCATGAATGGCGATTTGGATGCGCTCATCTATGCAGTGTTGAAAATGGGGGTTGAATAGTATGCGAGGGCTCAAAATATCGATGTCACCGCGTCTTAAGATAATTATTGCCATTGTTTTTGGTAATGCTGCGATGGGCTTCGCCTATGCCCTTTTTGTCTTGCCCTTGAATATTGTTGGTGGTGGTACCGGAGGAATTGGGATTATCTTACGTTCCCTTTTTGGAATGGATCCCACGCTGTTTATTACGATTTTTTTGTGGGCAATGTTTCTTCTTGGTTTCTTATATTTTGGCAAAGATTTTGCCCTTAAAACATTGCCTAGTGCTATCTTGTACCCCCTCTCTATTTCGTTATTTGAAAATATGGAATGGATTCATCAAGCTGCTGCGACCCTAACGGATCCTTTGATTGGATCGGTTTTTGCTGGTGTTCTATACGGAGCGGGTGTAGGCGTAATTTTCCGTGTAGGAGGAACAACCGGAGGCGTTGATATTCCGGCTTTTATTCTCAGCCGGTATACGAAAATTGCCGCAGAAAAAATAATTTTTGGCTTTGATGTCATTATTATCCTAGGAGGCGTTTTTGCCGTAGGACTGCAATCAGCTTTAGTTGGGATCATTATGGCATTTCTCTCTATGACCGTGATTGACCGCATTATGTTTGGTGGCAGTGAAACCATGCTGCTTTATATCATCAGTGAAAAACATGAAGAGATCAATCAATTTATTCTACACACTCTTAAGAAGGGGTCAACCATCCTCAATGCTACAGGAGGATATACCAAACAACCACGGCCTACGATTCAGGTGGTTATCAGCCGCTCCCAATATTACGAGTTGGAAAAGTTTACTCAAAAAGTTGATCCACAATCATTTATCATTGTGGTGAATGCTCGGGATGTCTATGGAGAAGGCTTTAAGAAGATGGGGGGATGATGATGAGTTCCAATATTCAAGATCCGAAATCCTTTCATGATTACTCTCAATCCCTACAACAACTACGTAAAAGCGAACGCAAACGCGGGCGACTTTTCCTGTGGACGAGTTCTTTGCTTTTCTTCGTATTGGGCGTGGTTCTTACCTCGCAATTATATCTTAATTTTTTGCCATCCGCTCAAGGAGAAGCGCTGGATAAACTGATGACAGTCTATAACCTTATTAAGGACGAATGGTACTTTGGAGAACCAGGAACTGAAGATGAATTTCTTGAACGAGCCCTAACCGCAATGGTCAATGATCAAAGTGAGGATACATATTTACGCTATACAGGGGCCCCGGAACCAACCACTGGCGAACCAACGCCACCACAATATGGTATTGGAGTGGAAGTTGTAAGTTATGATGGCTATTTACGTATTCAAAAAGTGTATTCCAGTTCACCAGCCGCAAATGCCAACCTGCAAGTCGATGATATAATTCTTCGTGTCGATGGTGCGGATATTCGTTATCAATCCGTGAGTGACGTAGCAGCAATGATCCAAGGGGATTTTGAGACCTCTGTGACTGTTGAAATTCAGCGCGGAGGGGAACTGCTAACTCGTACGATTATTCGTGGAACATATCGAGTAGATACCGTTTTTGCACGTCCCTATGTTGATGATGGCTACGGACTTTTAACTATTACTGGATTTCAGGATGATACCTTGACTCATGTCAATGCTGCTTTAGGATTGTTTGAAACGGCAGGCTTGGATCGCTTACTTATTGATTTGCGGGACAATCCAGGTGGTTATGTCATGGTATTTACCCAAATTGCCGACTTGTTTTTGCCTAAAGATACTGTTTTTGGTCGTTATGTCTATCGAGATGATTCCAAATCCTACGATGTAAAAGCAGAAACCAATCAGCGATATTCCTTTGAGCGAATTGTGATGCTTGTCAATGAAAAATCAGCCAGTGCTTCAGAATCATTAACGGCAGCCCTGTGCGATAATCTCGACCATTGTTTCGTAGTGGGAACGACGACCTATGGGAAGGGGATTGCACAGAAAACCATCACTTTTACCGATGGAAGTTCCTTGAAATATACGTATGCAGAATTTGTGCGAAACGATGGAACTCGTTTGCATGAAGCAGGAATTTCCCCTGATGTTGAGCTTCCTATGGAAGGCCCACATTTAATTTTTACGCGAACAGATGTTGAAGAAGATTCATATGAACGCCAAGTTCAAGATTTTCTGTTAGCGTAAGCTTAGGAGGAGGGGAGCCGGGAAGGGATTCTTGGGGATTAAAAAATTCAAACGGACCTCCCACCAAGCGGAACCTTGGATCAGGCAACCCTTGCGAAAATTCAAGCGTTGCGCTACGATGAAGAACGAAAATCAAAGCAAAATCAATTGCAACAAGCAGTACTAGCCTTGCTCCAAGAGGAGGGAGAGGGATGAGCGAACAACGATTTCAGTTGGTAGCACCTTTTCAGCCTACCGGTGACCAACCAGTGGCAATTCAAGAATTAGTGAAAGGCTTGGCTGAGAACAAACGAGAACAAGTCTTATTAGGTGCCACAGGTACGGGAAAAACATTTACTGTTTCTCAAGTCATCGCAGCGGTCAATCGACCCACGCTAGTGCTGGTACATAACAAGACTTTGGCGGGTCAACTCTATTCCGAATTCAAAGAATTTTTCCCCCATAATCGAGTCGAGTATTTTGTTTCCAACTTTGATTTCTATCAACCGGAAGCTTATCTTCCCAAAACGGATACCTATATTGACAAAAACGCCGTCATGAATCAAGAAATTGAAATGTTGCGCAGTGCGGCTATCAATTCAGCATTGGAACGAAAAGATACAATCATTGTGGCATCAGTTGCTGCTATTTATGCTTTGAATGATCCTGAAGAATACTCCAGTCTTCTTTTTTACTTGCGTGTGGGAGAGAGTATTAACCGTCGAAGTATCATGCAAAAATTAGTGGATGCTCAATTTCGACGCAATGATGTTGATCTTGGACCTGGAAGTTTTCGGGTGCGTGGAGATGTATTGGAAATTGCTCCTGCCAGTACAGATGAGTATTATTTTCGAGTTGAGTTGTTTGGAGCTGAGGTGGAACGAATCAGTGAAGTGGACCCTTTGACGGGGAAAACGAGGCGTACCTATTCTTCCATGCCCATTTATCCAGCCTATGGCCATGCCTCTAGTCGACAACGAATTGATGAGGCAATTATAACGATTCGATCCGAATTAAAAGACCATCTTGCATGGCTGCAATCACAAAATAAATTATTAGAGTATCAACGATTGGAACAGCGAACCAATCATGATTTGGAATCATTGAAAGAGTTTGGAATGTGTCCCGGAATAGAAAATTATTCTCGTCATATTGATAAACGAAAACCAGGCGATCCTCCCTTTACGATTTTTGATTATTTTCGTGATCAAGATTATCTCATAGTAATTGATGAATCTCATGTGACATTGCCACAAATTCGAGGGATGTATAATGGGGATCGATCGCGCAAGCAAACCTTAGTTGAATATGGATTTCGACTACCGAGTGCTTTGGATAATCGTCCGCTTCGTTTTGATGAATTTCAACAGAAAGTACGAAATATTCTATACATTTCGGCAACTCCTGGCGACTATGAACTTGAGCAAACTCAAGGAGAAGTGGTCGAGCAAATTATTCGGCCAACAGGCTTACTGGATCCCGTGGTTGAAGTGCGCTCTTCCAAGAATCAAATCGATGATATCTTAAAAGAATTGAATGGAAGAATCGCTCGTCAAGAACGTACTCTAATTACCACACTAACCATTCGAATGGCTGAAGATTTATCGGCTTACTTGAAACAACGTGGATATAAAGTCGCATATCTTCACAATGAAACTAAAACGTTGCAACGGACTCAACTCATTTATGAACTTCGTAAAGGAAAATATGATGTTTTAGTTGGCATTAATCTATTAAGAGAGGGACTCGACTTACCTGAAGTGAGTTTAATTCTTATTCTTGATGCGGATAAGGAAGGATTTTTGCGCTCGGAGCGATCCTTGGTTCAAATAATTGGACGTGCCGCACGGAACATCAATGGCCAAGTCATCCTCTATGCCGATCGAATTACTGAATCCATGCGCCGTGCGATAGCTGAAACCACCCGTCGTCGTTCTATTCAGGCGGCCTTCAATGAAGAACATGGCATTGAACCTCGAACAATCTTCAAAGAGATTCGCGCGCCGATTCATGTGACCGAAGAAGTTCAAGAGGAATCGCTTTCCCAATCAAAGAAAAAAATGACCGTAAAAGCTCGTCAAGAATTGTTGCGTAGTATGGAGCGAGAAATGCGCGAGGCTGCTCGACGTCTGGACTTTGAACGAGCAGCGGAATTGCGTGATTTGGTGTTAGAATTGAAGAGCGAAGATTAGACGTTTTTCTTCGCTTTTTTAAAAAATCTATGGTACAATAGGGTTCAGAGTTCCTATGAATAGGGATTTCCAATGACCTTTGATAGAAACGAGGAGATTATCTATGCATTTTGTTGATGTTTTATTTGTTATTATTGCTGTCCTTATCATTGCACTTTCCTTGTTGCAAGGAGGAAAATCGGAAGGAGCTTCTGCTTCCATTATGGGGGGCACCAATCGGAGCTTTGTAAACATTAAGGAGCGCGGTCCAGAAAAAGTCCTTTCCCGCGTCACGTTTGTGCTTGCTGGCCTTTTCTTCTTGTTTGCCATCGTTGTTCGAGTGTTTGTTAGTTAACGACTATATGAAAGGGCGTATGCCCTTTTTTCTTTCGATTGCCGTAAGGAGGGGATTGGAATGGAGAATACATCCAAAATAGTAGAATATATGAAAAACGCAAAATATCGTGGGGAAACCTTGACGCAATTGAGCGCTTCTATGCAACTTGACTCCACTATAATAAGTGATGCAGTGGAAGCGTTACAAAGACAAGGGATCATCTTTAAAAACGAGCGTAATCAAACGTATTTCTTAAGTGAGCGTTATGGATTGAAGCGCGCGAAGTTAATTCGAGTAAGAAAGAATTTTGCCATAGCAGTTACTGAACGTAACGAGCAAGGTGAAGATCAGGGTTTTCGGATTGAACCCCAAGATTTAAAAGGAGCCATTGTTAATGATTGGGTATTAGTATCTTCCCCTAATAACCGAGATGGTCAAGTTTTTGCCATCATTGAGCGAGGAAACGAACAAATTGTGGGGGAATACATCACAGATCGAGTCGCCTATGTTCAACCCGATGATGAGAATATGCCGTTCCGGATTCTTATCCCACCTGGAGAAAACAAGAAGGCCCAATCAGGACATAAAGTTGTCGTAAAGATGCTTGTATATGAGCCAGAACCGATGGGAAAAGTTGAATCCATTATTGGACATAAGAACGATCCTCGCGTGGACGTCTTATCCTTGGTTTACCGCCACAAAGCGCCTGCAACATTTCCCCCTGAAGTTATGGATGCTGCCGAACACGTCCCTGAAACAGTTCCGGAAGCCGATTATATCAATCGTACAGACCTTCGTAATCGCCTCATTGTCACGATTGATGGTGCAGATGCCAAAGATTTGGATGATGCAGTTGAAGTGCACAAGAACCCTGATGGAACTTATACCTTAGGCGTACATATTGCCGATGTTTCTCATTATGTAACCAAGCATTCACCGATTGATCAAGAAGCAGTGAAACGAGGAACCTCTATCTATCTTTTGGATTATGTAATTCCGATGCTTCCTCATATTTTATCCAATGGGATATGTTCGCTAAATCCGAAGGTGGACCGTCTCGCAATGTCGTGTGAGATGATTATCAATCGTCAAGGAAAAGTCGTGGATTATCAAATTTACCAAAGTGTATTACGCTCAAGTTATCGGTTAACATATGAAGCAGTCAATGCTTTTTATGAAGGGCACCACAATTTTGATGCCCCCTTAGCCTCGATGTTACAAACAATGCTTGAACTCGCTCAAATAGTTCGAGCGGAACGTGAATCACGAGGAGCTTTGGATTTGGATGTTCCAGAAGCTAAAATTCTTGTCGATGAGCAGGGGAAACCCACTGATGTGGTTTTACGGGAACGTGGAGAAGGTGAGCGTTTAATTGAAGATTTTATGGTTGTTGCCAATGAAACAGTTGCTAGTCATGTCTATTGGCAAAGCTTGCCCTTTATCTATCGCGTCCATGAATCTCCGAAGCAGAAGAAATTAGATTTACTTTCTGCTATGGTGAAGTCATTCGGTTATGCGCTTAAAGGGGATAAAACAGGGATTCACCCGAAAGAGTTACAAAGCCTTATGCAACGAACCAAAGGGAAGCCAGAACATGTTGTGATTGCGACAATGCTTCTTCGTAGTCTTGCAAAAGCGGATTATCGAGCAGAAAATCTAGGGCATTTTGGATTAGCGAGCACTTGTTACACGCATTTTACCTCTCCGATTCGCCGTTATCCCGATTTATTGGTTCATCGTTTGTTGAAAATATATTTAAACCGGCCCACTAAAATTGACTATGTTGGGCTGGAAGAAGAAATCAATTATTTGGCTTTACAATCCTCGATTTGTGAACGTCGTGCTATTGATCTTGAACGTGCGGTAGAAGATATGAAGAAAGCAGAGTATATGCAAGATAAAGTTGGGGCGACCTTTCATGGAGTGGTGAGCGGAATCATTGATCAAGGGTTCTTTGTGGAGCTTCCCAATACCATCGAAGGGATGGTACGCTTTGAAAGCATGAATGACTATTATGTCTTTGACCCTAAGAAAATGGTTGCAACAGGATCAGGAAGCAAAAAGATCATTTCCTTAGGAAAGAAAATGCGTGTGAAAGTCAAAGGAGCTGACAAGAATACTGGACAAATCGAATTTATTCCTTTCTAAAACTCGACATGTTATACTACAATTACCGATAGGTAAGGAGGATATTATTCATGAGTGAAGCAAAAGCACCAAAGACGAGTTATCATATTTCCTTACGTGATGATGGTAAGTGGCAAGTCAAACGAGGAGCGGCAGAAAAAGCCTTGAAATTGTTTGATACCCAAAAAGAAGCCATTGACTATGCTAAAAGTGTGGCTGATAATCAAGAGACTGGCATCGTCATCCATAAGAAAGATGGAAAAATCCGTAAGCAAAAATACTAATACATTCAACAAATGAGATGACAAAATGGGCTCCGGCCATTTTGGAGCCTATTTTGTTTCGTCAAGAAAGGAGGCCAGTGGTATGGCATTGTCGACAGGAAAACTAATTGCGGATAATCGCCGTGCAAGTTTTGATTATTTTTTAGAAGACCGATTTGAAGCTGGCATTTCCTTGCTTGGAACGGAAATCAAATCCCTTCGGAAGCATTCGGTGAATATCAAAGACTCTTATGTGACCATCAAAGATGGAGAAGCCTATATACTTAACATGCATATCGCCCCCTATGATCATGGGAATTTATTCAATCATGATCCTTTTCGCACGCGGAAATTGTTATTGCACAAGAGGGAAATTCGACGCATGCAAGTTGCCATCAAAGAAGCGGGATATACGTTAGTGCCCACTCGTCTCTATTTTGTAAGAGGACATGCAAAACTAGAATTTGCGCTTGCTAAAGGGAAAAAGAATTACGATAAACGTGAGAGCGAAAAAGTTAAAAGCATGGATCGTGAGGCACACAAGGCATCCAAAGAACGGTACGAGGAGTAATTCTTGCAATTCGAGGACGAACAAGGTAGAATAACTATGCCGCTTATTGATGTGGGGATGTCATGGTCTC
>CAZVZF010000023.1:0-11917 GCA_964631095.1 uncultured Eubacteriales bacterium | reverse complement strand
CAATGCGAAATTCCCGAAGAAATGAGTGGAAAGCCATTGATTAATGATAGAATATCGGACTATAATATGGAAAAGCGCTAGGAGGATGCATATGCCCATTATTATTGAAGTACATGGTCGTGAAGTATTAGACTCACGAGGCAATCCCACAGTTGAAGTTGAAGTAGTTACGGAAAGTGGTGCCTTTGGACGTGCAATTGTCCCAAGTGGTGCATCCACTGGAGAAAAAGAAGCAGTGGAATTGCGCGATCAAGATCCCAAACGTTATTTAGGAAAAGGGGTTTTGAAAGCCGTACAACATGTCAATGAAATTCTTGCTCCCGCATTGCTCGGTGAAACTGTTTTGGATCAAGTTGCGATTGATCGGATTTTACGAAATCTTGATGGTACTCCTAACAAAGGACGGCTTGGAGCTAATGCAATCCTCGCAGTTTCGCTCGCCTGTGCAAAAGCAGCTGCTGATTATGTTGGGCTTCCCCTTTATCGTTATCTTGGAGGGTTTAATGCCAAACGTCTTCCAGTTCCTATGATGAATATTTTGAATGGAGGAGCCCATGCGAATTGGTGCATTGACATTCAAGAATTTATGATTATGCCCGTGGGAGCTCCTTCTTTCAAAGAAGCCGTTCGTATGGGTGCAGAAGTGTATCATCATCTAAAGAAAGTCTTAAAGGAGAAGAAGTTAACGGTTTCCGTAGGAGACGAGGGCGGCTTTGCTCCTTCACTTCCCAACAATGAGACAGCCATTCAACTAATTTTAGAGGCAATCAAGTGTGCAGGATATGTAGCGGGAAAAGATGTTGTACTTGCCCTTGATGTTGCAGCATCAGAATTAGCTACTGATCAAGGTTATCGTTTTGAAGGAAAAATTTGCTCCAGCGATGAAATGATTCAATACTATGAATCCTTGGTAGACCGTTATCCAATTGTTTCGATTGAAGATGGCTTGGATCAAAACGATTGGGATGGCTGGGAAGCAATGACCAAGCGCTTGGGGCATCGAATTCAAATTGTGGGTGACGATATCTTTGTTACCAATCCTGCAATTCTGAAAGAAGGTATTCAACGGAATATTGGAAACTCGATTCTGATTAAACTCAATCAAATCGGAACCCTCACCGAAACATTCGATGCTATTGAAATGGCTAAACAGGCAGGGTATACTGCTGTTGTATCCCATCGTTCGGGTGAGACTGAAGATACAACCTTGGCTGATGTAAGTGTCGCTTTTAACACTGGTCAGATTAAGACAGGATCACTTGCTCGGACCGATCGAATTGCGAAATACAATCAATTGATTCGCATCGAAGAAGAGTTAGGCGTAGTTGCCGAATATCCTGGCCTTCATACATTTTACAACATTCGCTGAGTCCCCCATAACATTCAGTAAGTAACGAAAGGTGGTGAACTGAATGTTAATCGATGTTAGTTCAGCAAGTCCTATTATTTTACAAGTTATCATCGGTGTTCTTCTCGTGTTTGGTCTTATCAAAGGTCTTAAAGATGGAATCATCTTAGTGGTTCTTCGTCTCGCCCTTTATGTTGGGGTGGGTGTAGCAGCCTATATGTTCCATGGTACGGTTGGCGAGATGATTGCCGGCACCGGAATTTTAGAGAATTTACTTGCACAGCTCGGAGATAATCCCATTAGTGACTTAATTGGTGGTTTGATTACCGAGACATTCTATAGTGTGTTAGCTGCAATTCTCATGGTGATTGTCGGTGTAATTATTGTTAAAGTTATCTTATTTCTCATTCGTACTATTTTTAAGAAAAAAGGTGCAGTGGTACGTATCCTTGGTGGCATTGTCAGTTTAGCATTCAATTTTGCCATTGCCTCTGTGATTCTTATTTGCGTCTCGTCTCCATTATTGTTTAATGGAGGAGCCGCTTGGATTGAAAATTCAACAGGTGTGAAGGAAGTATATGGGGTTGTAAATTTGATGCAAACCCAATTACGAACCAATGGAATTCCTTCCACTTTTGAAGACTTAGTCGCTATGCTTATTTTGGGACCTGATGCAGATTCTGAAGATTTGCAACGTTACCAAGAAACCTTTGAACGAGTGAATCAAATCGTCGCAGATCCGGAAAGCTATGTGGCTCAATTCTTAAATAACGATTTCACTTTTGATTCCGAAAATGTTGATATCCTCATCAACGACTTAATTGTGTTTAGTGAAATTCTCGATGTAGTCCCAACTTCGGAGACGACTTTAATTCCACAGATTGAAACGATGGTTAACGATTTCTTAGCTGATGTACCAAGTGGAGAAACCGTAGAGATTCCAGCTGATTTGTATAACGCATTGGAAACTGCCCTCGCTCAAGCAGGATTTGGTAGTGAATTCCAAACAGACTTGCTTGCCTTCTTTACAACTCCTACCGCCTAGTTATTAATTCATGGATAAGAAAGAACCCGTTCATTCAAACGGGTTCTTTTATTTTTCATAGAGTTTTGGGAATGTTTTTTGATCCACTCGGTAGAACCAAACATAAAGAATCAACACAATGAATCCAATGCCAACATAGAGAAGCCAAATTGGAGAGTACTCCCACCGTTCCAATAGGTTACCAATAAGTAATTGACTTGCCACCGAGACAATCGTGGCTATAATCGCTTGAACGCCAAAGATTCTTCCTCGATGAGAAGCAGGGATTCGTCTTGTCATGTAAGGACTGCCACCAAGCGCATTGATGACTTCACCAACAGTGAAAACCAGCATTCCTGCAAAAGCCGTGATTATACCAGGTAGAAACCCAAAAATAAGCAGACCCGAAAGAAACAAAATAACACCAACCGTCATTTTTGGAATTTCCCTCATTTTTCGTAAAGCAACCGTAAAAAGAGGGGTAACAATAATCACAACAAATCCGTTAAAACTTGATAACAAACCATAATAGACGGCTCCTTGTGTGGGATAGAGCATTTCTAGATTGAGTGGAAGCAAGAAACTGACCAAACTATAGACGGCCCCTGCTAATGAACCAGCAAAAAGAATTCCAAAAATGACTTTCCGATCACGAAGGATGTTAAATATATTTGCGGATGCTCCATGCGATACTTCATATACATTGCTTTCTTGCACATGATTGGACTCGTTTTCGGCTCGATAAGAATTCTTTTCAAAGATGAATAGAAGGATGAGAATGGTGGAAGATAAAGTTGAGAGTCCATTGATAATAAAGGCAAGATTAATGTAGTTTTCAAATAAAAACCCACCTAGAGTTGGCCCAAGCATAAAACCGAGATTGAAGCCCAAATAACTCATTGAGTATGCTTTTTCTCGTTCTTCGGTTTTGGAAAAATCGGCAATAAGTGCGCTATATGCAGGCCCTTCCATTTGGGCAAACAGCCCCCCAACAAAAATAAGACCAATGGTAAGGTTGGAGAATGGCAAAATACCAGCAATAATGAAGGTAGCAACTGTGACTAAATCAAAAATAACAATAATCCTTTTACGACCAAATTTATCCGTTAGCTTTCCTCCAAGGATTGCCGCCGGTAATGAGAAAATAGTAAAAATGGCAAGTGTAAGAGCGATTTCAGTAGGGGCAAAACCAAGCTTAAGTCGCAACATTAAGGTTAACATCGGATAAACAAAAGAACCCATCGCTGTTACGATACGTCCAAAGAATAATATATATATTTCTTTCTTCAATCCTCGGTATTGATTGATAAAATTCATCATACGACCTCCAGTGTTCATGCCTGCTCCATTATACCCTTTTATGAATAAAGAAAAAAGACACAACCGCAAAATCCATATACGATTTCGCTTGCATTTTATGGGCGTATTTCTTATAATGACAATGCTGGATTTATGCGCAGGTGGCGGAATCGGTAGACGCGCATGTTTGAGGGGCATGTGGGTAACACCGTACGAGTTCAAGTCTCGTTCTGCGCACCAGTTGTCATCAAAAGTGACCCAAAATGGTCACTTTTTTTGTATCCATTTGTAAGCGCTTTATTAATGAAATCCATATTTGATAAAAATCTTGAATAATCTTCATAAGCTCGTAGTTTTTTTATCTTTCATTTGTGCTATAATCAAAATATATTAATCGAGAGATGGGAGCTATTGGAACATGTTTGTTTTTGCTTTTCTTCCAGCAGTGATACTGTTTGCCGCACTTTTTTTTCGCTTCATAAAAAAAGGCGTGGATATCAATAAAATATTAAAGGTAATCGCAGTCATTCTTTTTTTCTCGTATGTTCTTCAATTGGAAATGAATCTTGCTATTGATCGAACCACTGCATTGCTTGGGGGGCCCTTTTCACCCTCGCTAACCGTATGGATGGTCATTCTGCGATGGCTTGCAGGAATTCTTACGGTAGTTGGTGTAACTTCGCCATTTTTCCCAAAGAATCGTTCTTTTCAATTGTTGCTCATGTGGATTGCTCCTTTTATATTGGTACTTAATATCATCTATTTCCCTCAAAATTTAATTGCATATTATGGATATTCTGTCGATCCTTTACAGCATTTTCAGACGTATGCGATGTTTGTCCAATACAATGCACTCCTTTTAGTTGTTTTGCTTACCCATTTATCAAATTATAAAATGCCTTTCATTTTTCCAGCAAAAAAGGAATGGCTAACACTTTTCATTGTTTTTCTAGTTTTATTGCCTACGATGATGCCTCAACATACCTTACAAATATTCTTTGGACCACTGGGCTCTAGTACGGATGGGTTTACAGTAATTCATCGTTTAACCATTTATTTTACTTTTGCCGCAATGGCGGGTATCTATATTGGACTGCGCAATCAATCGGAGGACAATCGAAAATTAGCCATTATTGTCATGTCGATTTCCTCTGTCTTTCAATATTTGTATGTTCAACGATTGGGACTTGGAGCTTTACCTCTTCACTTATGCAATACTGCTATTTTTCTTATGTTGATTGCCTTTGTCTTTAAAGTAAAAAGTATATTTTTCTTCTCTTATTTCGTTAATGTACTTGGTGCGCTATGTGCTATTATCCTTCCAGGAGTTAACAGTGATGCTTTTCATATGAGTAGCGTCATGTTTTGGTACAATCACATTTACGCGTTCATCTTACCTTTGCTTGCTGTAGGGCTGAAAATTTTCCCTCGCCCCAAATTTCGCATGATGATGGGAGCGATTGGCATATTTACGATTTATTTTGTTGCTATGATGTTTGTAAATGCATGGTTCAACAACTATGAGACGGTCGACTATTTCTTCTTGTACAGTGATTTCTTCGTTGATAAGTTTCCCTTTGCGTTTCCAATCAAAGTTCACAATGTACTTCTATTCACAAGCGGTCAACTTGTATTTCGCTTCTATTGGCTTTACAATCTCTTAATTTATATCGCGTTTATAGTATTAATGTTTATTATGTGGGCGGTGTATGACTATGGATTCCAAATATCAGATTCATTGAAAGCTTTACATCTTAAACTACATCAAGACCGAATGGATATGTTATCGTTGCGAAAAGAAATGAATGGCCGCCCCATCAGCGAGCCCTTAAATTTGGAGGGGACGAAAATGATAAAAATAGAACACTTTACCAAACGCTATGGTAATGCCAAACAACCCGCAGTTAATGATTTTAGCCTTGAAGTTCACGATGGGGAAGTGTTTGGATTTCTTGGCCATAATGGAGCAGGGAAATCGACCACTATCAAAAGTCTCGTGGGGATTCAAAGTATTACTAGTGGACGCATGGAAGTCGCAGGTTATGATGTATCCAAGCAGCCCATTGAAGCAAAGTTGCGTATCGGATATGTTTCGGATAATCATGCTGTTTATGAACGATTGACGGGCCGCGAATATATTAATTACATTGCAGACCTTTACTTAGTTCCTAAGCAAGAGCGTGATGAACGCATTGAAAAGTATGTAAAAATGTTTAATCTCACCCATGCAATCGACAATGAGATTAAAAGCTATTCGCATGGGATGAAACAAAAAATTGTAGTCATTGCTTCTTTGATTCATGAACCTAAAGTATGGATTCTTGACGAACCATTGACTGGGCTCGATCCAGTCAGCTCTTTTCAAATTAAAGAAGTCATGCGCGACCATGCGAATCGTGGCAATATTGTTTTCTTTTCAAGCCACGTCATTGAAGTGGTTGAGAAAATCTGTGATCGAATTGCTATTATTTCACATGGAAAACTTCAAGGAGTCTATGAATTAAAGAAGATTCGTGAACAAGGGATGTCCTTAGAAGAATTATATATGAGTCAAGTGGCTGCTATGCAAACGGATGGGAAATAACAATGTTTGCTCGCATTAAAGTTCTCGCATTATTGCAAATGTCCAACAAATATAAAATCAAACGCTTTGATTATTCCAAGCGTTTTCGACTAATTGCTCGTGCTTTTCTCTATCTATTGATGCTCGTGGTTCTAACTGTTGTCTTTGCGGGATTCACGTTGGTGTTAATTGATATCATTGGATTACCAGGGAATTCCTCAATTCTTACTTTTGTCATTGTGGTTATGCAGGCTTTTGGTATTGTGTCTTGTGTGGTAGGACTGAATAAAAATTTGTACACAAGCAAAGACAATCCAATTTTGCTTGCATATCCTGCACGCCCTATTGAAGTGTATGTTAGTAAGCTTCTGGTCTATTATATTTATGAACTAATAAAAAGTATTTCCTTTTTTATTCCCTTCTTTTTTGGATTTGGGATTTATATGGGCATTTTTAATGGAATATATGTCATAAATACCATTCTTATGGCCTTGATTCTTCCTCTTTTTCCCGTTCTAATTGGTGCCCTTGTGACAATTCCAATACTTTTTATAAAAAGAGTATTCCAAGCAAATGCTTGGCTTAAAGGCTTATTTGGGATTGCGGGTCTCATTCTTTTATTTATTGGATTGCGGTATATTCTCGCTTTTATACCAGTACCTTTGCGTATTCTTGCCATGTATGATGTCTTTGTTGATGGTTTAAAAGCTGTGATAGCCACAACCAATCAATTCGCGACTTTTTATAATGTGATTGGTCACATGTTCTTTGGACAAGATACTCTTCAAGGATATGCTATTCTAATAGCGGCAATGATAGGGTTATTGGTATTGATCCTCTTCATATCCAAGCCGTTTTATCTTAAAATGGCTTCGCGTTCTTCTGAATATGCAAATTTAAAGAAGCATAAAGGCGAAAATATTGTTCACACAAATACATTTTTTACATTTATTCGCAAAGAGTGGTTACTAACGATTCGTAATCCCGCAGAATTTATTAGCAATTATTCATTTATGATTGCCACACCTTATGTATTATTTACCATGATGACTATTTTCGCAAGCGTGGATCGCAACCAATTGGGGAATATTATGCTCATTACTTTTTCACTATTAATCACGTTGCTCATGGCGACTGCGTCGAATACGGCGAGTGCTACTGCAGTAACCGCAGAAGGTCAAGAATTTTCATTGCTGAAGACTGCTCCTGGAAAAGTATCCAATATGGCGTGGGCCAAAATCATTTTCAATCTTGTTTTTTCTACCTTAATGATTATTCTAAGTTATGTGCTTGTCATTCTATTTTGTGATCGTATTAGCTTTGTTCAACCCTTACTGATTATGATGGGGGCGGCAGTCTTAATCAATGGAGGATTAATCTTTTGGTCGTTTCAAATTGACCTATTGAATCCACAATTAAGTGAGTATGCAGTGAGTGGCGCTTCAGCCCATGCCAAAAACTTTTCAAAATCCATTACACTTGGATTTCTCAGCAGTGTTTTATTTACTATATTATTCATGTTGTTCTTTCTTGAAAATACGACCGATGAAATACGTAACATTAAAATCCTTGCCTTGGTACTTGTGTTTTTTGCCACTCGCTTTTATTTCTTTGTTCTTAATATGAAAGCCTACTTCAAAGATATTGAACCATAAGGAGGTGAAGATTCTTGAATAAAAAAACTGTCGCATTGTTCTTGTTTGTTTTTTGCGTCATTTCGGTTATTGCGATTGGAATCTATGGCAAGATTCCTGATCCTGCCAGCACAATAGCGGTGACAAAGATTGAATTCATCGATACTTCACGTCCAGAATTTGATTTTGAATGCGAACGAACCGAAGAGAATAACAAAATTATATACATCGAGCGCGGGAATCCCAATTATCAGCTTGCTTGGCGAATTACTCCTCAAGATGCCACGGATCAAATGGTGACATTTGTGGTGATATCGGGCGCAGATTTTGTTACAATTTCAATGACCGGTATGGTAACGTTTCTCGAAGAAGTTGCAATCACCATCCGCATTCAAAGCAATCTGCACGATAATCGATCCGATGTAGTCATTATTGAATTTCTTGGGAATCCTGGTGGAGGAGAAGAACCCAATCCGTTTTAACATTAGTTTTGATTAGTGTCGAGTTTTTTTAAGAGTATTCTGAAGTTGCTATTCGTTGAATCGAAAGGAAAGGTTGAGCATAATGAAAAAAAGATTACCGTTATTTGCCAAACTAGTTGCTTTGTTTCTTGCGGTCTTTACGCTTGCTGGTTGTTTTCAACGAAGCGTAGTTGTCACTTTTAATACCAATGGTGGCAGTGCAATCACTGAACAAATTATTGCAGTGGGAGGAACTGTTGATCTTCCGGAGGATCCCACCAAGACTGGGTATGATTTTTCGGGATGGTTTCAAGATGTGGATTTAACTAGCCCATTTTCGGAAACAACCACTATTGAAGAAAATTTAACCCTATATGCAAAATGGACACCAAAGAATTACACGGTTACTTGGAACACTGTGGGGGGAGCCGAAATTGACCCCACAACAGTACCGTATCGTGGCAATATCGCTCGACCTTCCCCTAATCCTACGAAGGAAGGCTATGTTTTTACTGGGTGGTATGCAGATGCCGCTTACACGATTGCATTTTCTACCAGTCAAACAATGCCGAATAACAATCTCACTTATTATGCTCGCTGGAGCGAAGGAGAATTTAGTCTAACCTTTGATTCCAAAGGTGGCGCAGCCATTACTGCCATTGAGGGTACCTATGGTGATGAACTAACTTTGCCGGAACCCACTCGGGTCGGCTATTCCTTCTTAGGATGGTATGAAGAAGAAACTTATGAAACTCTTTTTGAGAGTGATACCATTCCAAGTCGTAATATGACGTTGTATGCCAAATGGCAACCTATTTCCATTACGGTGACCTTTGTTGAATACGAAGGAGTCAGCACGACAGCAACGGTTCCATACAATCAGCCAATTTCTGAACCAGCTTCCCCTACACGTTCAGGCTATACCTTTGCAGGATGGGAAGTTCGAGAAACGAGTGGGAATACTGATTATGTATTTGCAATGCCTGTCACTAAGCTTGACGGATTATCCCTTTGGGCAAAATGGACAGCGAATCCTTACACTATCGTCTTTGAAGAAAATGGTGGTAGTTCAGTCGCTGATATCACGCTCCCTTATCAATCAACGATTACAGCACCGCCTACTCCCACTCGAACTGGTTATAATTTTGGGGGATGGTATAGCGATAATGGAACCTTTGCTGAACCCTATGTGTTTTCCACCATGCCCTTGAATGGTAAAACACTCTACGCAAAATGGACGGTACGTTCCTTTACGATTTCGTTTAATACCTATCAAGGGAGCTCGGTTTCGCCCATGACTCAGCTTTTTGGGAGCCCCCTGACAGCGCCTTCCAATCCTACAAAAGAAGGTTATTCCTTTATGGGATGGTATCGTGAATCATCTTATACCAATGCTTATTTTTTCCCTTCTACGATGATGGCTGAATCGATTACCTTACACGCCAAATGGAGCATTAATGCTTACTCCTTAACCTACATGGTAGATGGTGTATCGTACCAAACCAGCAATGTGGAATATAATAGCCCACTCACTCCAATTATTGAGCCAACAAAAGTAGGGTATACCTTCTCAGGCTGGAGTACGATTCCAAACACTATGCCAGCAGAAGCTGTCGTCGTGACTGGTAGTTTTACCGCCAATGAGAATACACCATATGCGGTCGAACACTACATTGAGAAGTTGGATGGGACAGGATATTCTTTGAATCAGTCGATACCTAAACAAGGAACTACCGATACCTTAGTCAGCGAAAGTGCGTTGTCCATTAATGGATTTATATTTGATGAAAATAACGTTAATAATCAATTAAGTGGAACCATTACTGGCAATGGAAGTCTCGTGTTAAAGCTCTACTATTCACGCAATTCCTATACACTAACGTATCAAGTTGATGGAGAGGAAGACATTGTTTACAGTCGTAAATTTGGAGCAACCATTGCTTCGTTAACTCCTCCTACTCGGACGGGTTATACCTTTAGTGGTTGGGTAGGAGAACCTACTCAAATGCCAGCCAGTGATGTCATCGTCAGTGGATCGTTTACGATTAATTCATATGCTCTAAGTGTTACATCAGAAAATGAAGACAAAGGAACCGTAGTGGTTGATCCTTATCAATCATCTGTGGATTACCAGACATCCATTACTGTAACAGCTACACCTCAAGCAGGGTACCAATTCAGTGGATGGGATGATGGAACAGGGACAGTATCTACTTCCTTGGTTTATACCTTCACTATGCCCGATGGAGATGTTACACTAACTGCTATTTTTGCACCCGAGACCGATGTCACCTATAAAATTTATCATTACTTAGAAAAACTTGATGGCAGTGGATACACGGCACAAACACCTGCTGAAATCAAATCGGGAACTACCGATACGACTGTAACTGCATCGTCAAAATCAATTACAGGGTTTACCTTTGACTCCACTCATGCGAGCAATGTGCTTAGTGGAACGATAGCAGGGGATGGGTCCTTGGTGCTTTCTGTTTACTATTCACGTAACAGCTACACCTTGACCTACAAAGTTGATGGTGAAAGCTACGATACGCAAACATGGAAGTATGGAGTGACGGTTACTCCATTAGCAGAACCTACCCAAACTGGTTACAGCTTTAGTGGTTGGAGTGGCGTACCAAGTACCATGCCCGCATCCAATGTGACAGTGACGGGGACTTTCTTGATTAATTCTTATACCTTAACCTACATGGTAGATGGTGTATCGTACCAAACCAGCAATGTGGAATATAATAGCCCACTCACTCCAATTATTGAGCCAACAAAAGTAGGGTATACCTTCTCAGGCTGGAGTACGATTCCAAACACTATGCCAGCAGAAGCTGTGACAATTACTGGCACCTTTGTAGCCATTGATTACAGTATAACCTATCAACTTGATGGTGGTCAGTTTGCTTCTTCTCAACCAGCAACTTATAACATTGAAACAACATCCTTTGTGATTCAAAATCCAACCAAAACTGGTTATTTATTTACTGGTTGGACATTTGAAGGCCAAAGCGAAGCAGTTAAACCATTGATAATTTCAATTGGTTCAACTGGTAATCGCACTCTCACGGCTCACTGGACAACAATGGTATATACTGTTACTTATTATGACAACGCCGAAAGTCTATCGTTATTGCCAGCAGCCTATACGATTGAAGGAGGGTTCAACCTTCCTGCCGCTCCCGAAAAGATAGGTTATACCTTTGATGGATGGTATCTATCTAGTGATTATTCTGGGACTGCTGTCACTTCCGTTGAAACTGGAACGAATGGGGAGCTAATATTCTATGCGAAATATAATGTCAATCAATACTCCATTACCTATTATGATGGCGAGGTCATCCTTGATGATCCTTCATTGTATTATTTCTTGTTTGAATATGGAGATTCATTTACGCTCCATTCATATTCAAAAATTGGCTATACGTTTGAAGGTTGGTATGCCAATCCTGAGTTCACAGGGTCTGCAATAACATCGGTTGAATCCAGTGTCGTCAATGATCTCGCCCTTTATGCGAAATTTACGCTTAATTCATATGATGTCGAATTCTATACAGAAAATGGCAATCTCATTGATGT
>CAZVZF010000022.1:0-12649 GCA_964631095.1 uncultured Eubacteriales bacterium | reverse complement strand
ATATTACTTATTTTTTCCTCTTCAATCTAGTCTCACATCATTTACAAACTAACAACCAAATAAAAATATAGAAGCCAGAGAATCTTCTCTGGCTTCTTAGTAATTAATTGCTATACGTTAGGATTACGAAGGAGCATTGCAAATCCTTGACCTCCACCAATACACATTGTTACAACACCATATTTTAATTTGTTACGACGCATATTGTGAATAATTTTAGTGGTTAGAATGGCTCCAGTGGCACCAACTGGGTGACCAAGAGAAATGCCTGATCCATGGGGATTAATACGGTCCATATAAGGCTCTAGTTGAAGTTCTTTAATGACCGACATTGCTTGTGAAGCAAATGCTTCATTGAGTTCCCAAACATCAATTTGATCGACGGTATGGCCTGTCTTTTTGAATAATTTACGGACTGCTGGTACAGGACCGATGCCCATAATTAGTGGATCACAACCAGCAGAAGCAAACCCAACAATTTCAGCCATTGGCTTTAAATTCAGTTCATGAAGTTTTTCTTCCGATACGATAAGAAGTGCTGCAGCACCATCATTAATGGTGGAAGAATTACCTGCTGTCACAATGCCATCTTTTTTAAAGGTTGGGCGAAGTTTAGCTAATGTATCAACTGTCGTGTCAGGTTTGAATCCTTCGTCTTTAGAGATGGTATATTCTTTGCCTTTCATTGTATAGGTAAAAGGAATTAATTCGTCAGCAAAGACATTGTTTTCCCAAGCTTTTGATGCCTTCTTTTGGCTTTCAACTGCGAATTGATCGAGTTGTTCGCGTGAGAAATTATATTTTTCAGCGAGGCGTTCGGCAGTCATTCCCATACCAACGAGAAGATCAGTAAGTAAATCACTCATCACGCCATCACCCATCCGATAACCATATCGTGCATTACGAAGAGCATAGGGAGTCGTTGACATGCTTTCCATTCCTACCGCGACCATCACATCTGCTTCTCCAGCAAGAATCGTAGTCGCAGCAAGTGCCAAAGCTTTTGAACTTGAGGCACAATTTTTATTCACAGTATATCCAGGCACTTCAATTGGCATTCCTGCTTCAAGCCATGCTTCTCTCCCGGGGTTTCCTTTGGGATCGAGTTGGACAATATTTCCGACAACTACTTCATCAACGACATGAGGATCAATACCCGTGCGTTTGACTAATTCTTTAATGACTGCTGCACCCATATCCCGAGCTATCGTGTTACGATAGAATCCCATGAAAGAACCTACTGGAAGACGAACGCCATCAACAATATAAACTTTTTTCATTCACTTTTCTCCTTTTCTTGTTGAGATAAAACAATTATAGCATAAAAGCCCCATTGTTAAAAGGGTTAAGCAAATAAAAACCCTTATAGAAAAGGGCTTTTATGGACTATGAAAAGGATATTAGATGTTTTTTTGAAGAACAATACCAGGGTGTTTACCCGAATATTTGTTTTTTGAGATCATTAATTCACCATTAATAATGACATGTTCAATTCCAACAGGAGTAGAATGTGGAATAGCTTGATTTACAGCAATTTTATCATAATCAAAGACAGTGATATCTGCTGCATAACCTTCTCTTATAAAACCTCGATTGGGAATATGAAAACGCTCCGCAGTTTTACCAGTCATTTTATGAATGGTGTGCTCAAGAGGAAGTTGATATGATTTTGTTTTCTCTAAAAACAAAGGAAATGCCTGATAGGTTCCACCATTTTGAGTGCCACTCCACTCGTACCATGCATCCGTCATAAATACAGATATATCGTTTTCCATTAGACGTCGAATGATTGCATCATTATAATAACGGCCCAACATAATCCTAGCTTGTCCTTGCGATAGATCTATTAATTTAAGATACATATCAAAGCCCGATTTCTTTTCTTGATCAGCAATCTGTTGGACCGTCAGACCTTCATAGTGTTTATATTTTTCGCCCACATAACTGACGATCATATCAGAAAACTCGATACCCAAAAGTTTTTTGGTAAGCGTAATAATAGTACGGAGTTTAAACAATGTCCATGAAGATTTACGATTTTTTTCATCCAATTTTAAATACCAATCGGGTAATACTACCGTAATCACACTAGCTCCATAGGTAAATGGATAAAGATCAAAACCAATTTCATATCCTTCATTTCGTGCTAGTTCAAATTTTTCAATCATTTTATCCACGCATCTCCAAGAAGATTTTCCTACAAATATTAAGTGGGAATATTCTACTCGAACACCAGTAGCCTTCATAATTTCAATGACTTCATCCAATGCTTGTTCAATATGTGGTTTCCCCAATAATGAATAACCTAGTGCAATTCGTGAATTTGCGCGGGGATGAACAGTAAGAATTCCATCGTATTCTTTGATAATCTTTGCAAATTTGATAAGTTCTTCTTTTGGAGCAAACATCCCAGGGACATACATTAGTCCTAAAGATCCCCCAAAGGCTCCTTGCTGGAGTGCCTCACGAAGTACTCGTTCTTGACGTTCGTACTGCTCGGATGTCAAAACCGTTGCCCCACGACCGTTAACGGTGATTCTTGTGGTACCATGACCCACTAAAGGAATCAGGTTTAATAAAAGATTTCCTTTGGTGTCATCCACAAACTGTTGGAGAGATGTTGGTTTACCACCACGAAATAAACCTCCTCCAACATAATGATTAAAGGGCGACCCCTCTTCTACTCCATAGGCACTAAAACCACAATTGCCAACAATTTGGGTCGTAATTCCTTGCTGCAAAAAAGGCATGATAGCCTCATCAGAATGGCGAAGATTTACAAAAAAATCATTATGAGAATGAGCATCGATGAATCCGGGCGAAATGCATTGACCTTTACAATCAATGAGTTCTTCCCCTTCGATGACAGAAAGATCAGGAGCAATTTTATCTATTAAACTTCCTCGGATGCGAACATCAGCAACGACTGGACCTGACCTAGTTCCATCATATACCAACCCATTTTTTAATAAGATATTCATATCTATCCACCTCAAAATTATTATATCAAAGCTATAGAAACTCGTGAATAAATTATGATGAACATTTCTTAATCATGATATAATGTAAAAAAAGGAGGGTTTTTATGGAAAAGCAAATGACTGCTCGTGATCATCCCCCTCGATATCTTCAAATCGCTATCGATTTTGCTCGAAAGATTGCAGAGCAACAATATGAAGTAGGTGATCGGGTTTTTGCGCGAAGTGCCGTTGCTTCACAATACAATGTATCGAGTGAAACGGCTCGTCGAGCAATGTGTGTGCTTGAAGACATGAAAATTGTTTCTGCTGAAAAAGGGAGCGGTGTTCATATTTTATCCATTGAAAACGCAGTTGCCTTTCTTCATCAATATCAAAGTACTCGTACTTTAACCGATTTAAGAAGCGAACTAATGGATAATCTAAATGAATTGCAAAATATAAAAAATAAAATTTCCACCAATTTGGATCAATTAGTCGATAAAACAGACCGTTTTAAAGATGTAAGTCCCTTTGTCCCTTATGAATACCTTGTCCCTGAGGATTCACCTTTAAATGGAAAAACACTTGCTGAAACGAATTTCTGGCATCACACTATGGCAACTATTGTTGCTATTCAACGTCAAGGTGACTTAATTCTCTCTCCCGGACCCTATGCTCTTATTAAAGCTAAGGATATTCTTTTCTTTATCGGAGAACGCTCCAGTTATGACCGAGTTCGTAAATATGTGGCAAAGAATCAATAAAAAAGGTCATCTTATGAGATGACCCTTTTTACATTAAATTTTTGAAGAAGCTTTAAGCATCCAAACGTGTTTTTGAATCACGGCTTTCATGCCGACAAACATGTCGATAGTAACTTCATCGCCAACTTTGCCCGCGAGTTCAATGCCTTGTGTAAATTCTTTATCAAGCAATTGATAATCCGCAAGAACTGAAGCTAACATTTCGCCACAGGTTTCATTTCCACGAGCCTCTTTAATCGAAGCGTGTGCTAAGAAATCCTTAAGGGATGCAACAGGTTTTTCACCAAGTTGAAGAACACGTTCAGCAATTTCATCAAATTGCTCGGTAACTTCGTCATAGAGTTTTTCATAGAGTTCATGAAGTTGATAAAATCTTGGACCTTCAACATACCAGTGGAAATTGTGCAACTTGGTATAAAGAACACCAAGGTTTGCAACTTCTTTATTTAAGAGTGCTACTAATTCTTTCATTTTAAATCCTCCTATATACCGTTTGTGTACGGTTGTTTGATAATAGTATTATACCAAACCTTGCGAAGCTTCTCAATGCATTTGCTTGATGGTGGATTATTTGACAAACATAACAACCCAGTGTTATTATTGGGTTGCTACTTTTTTTTGTAAAGGAGGTTTTTTCTATGATACGCTTCGAACATATACGAAAACAATATAAAGACAATGTTGTTCTTAATGACATCTCTTTTGAAGTCCATCAAGGAGAATTAGTGGTTTTGATTGGAGAATCCGGATGTGGCAAAACAACCACACTCAAGATGATCAATCGTTTAATTAACCCTTCGGCTGGGTCTATTTTTTTGCAAGGGCAAGATATTGCCAAGATGAATGTCATCGAATTGCGACGTAACATTGGATATGTAATCCAACAAACGGGTCTCTTCCCACACATGACGATTCGAGAAAATATAGAGATAATTCCAAAAGTTAGTAAACGAAAGCCTGAAGAGATTGCTGCCCGGACGACGCAACTAATGGATATGATTGGTATGAATTCAGAACAATTTCTTGATCGCTATCCTACTGAGCTATCAGGGGGTCAACAGCAACGGATTGGAGTTGCCCGCGCTTTTGCGTTGGATCCAGATGTTATTTTAATGGATGAACCCTTCTCTGCCTTAGATCCCATCACCCGAGCCACCTTACAAGAAGAATTAATCGAATTGCAAACGAAATTAAAAAAGACCATTGTCTTTGTCACCCATGATATGGGGGAAGCCATTAAAATTGCGGATCGAATTTGCATTATGAATGATGGAAAAATCATCCAATATGATACCCCCGAGGAAGTGCTGAAGCATCCTATTAATGACTTTGTCGCTTCGTTTGTGGGCAAAAATCGAATTTGGTCTTCACCTGAATTTATTAAAGTCAAAGACATAATGATTGAGGATCCAATTACCACTCAACGACATGCAACTCTGTTTCAAGCTTTGGAAAAAATGCGTGAAGCTCGGGTCGATAGTTTGTTGGTGATTGAACCTCGTTCCAAAAAGTTTTTAGGAATAATTAAGGCTAAACAAATTCGCATGGAAACTGATCGTTCTCAAAAAGTTGAGAAGCTGATGAAAAGCAACTGCATTTCTACGACACCGAATGTCTCAATTGTGGAAGCTCTAAAGATCATTAATGAACACCAACAGTCTCCTCTACCCGTACTTGAAGAGGGGAATATCGTTGGTTTAATTACAAAAGGTAGTTTGGTTACCACCTTGAGTACGCCTTATCTAGCGGTGAAAGGGGATGATCTTGTATGAATTTCTGGGAATATGTTTCAAGAAACTATCCATTAATCTTTGATCTGATTGCGGATCACCTCCGGCTTACTGCCCTCTCGGTTGGATTAGCTCTTATCATCGGCATCCCATTAGGTATTTTTATTAGTTATATTCAACGAGCAAAAAAACCAGTTCTAGGAGTAGCCAATGTGATTCAAGCTATCCCCAGTATGGCTTTACTAGGATTTGCGATACCAATTCTAGGAATCGGGACGGTTCCTGCGGTAACCATAGTCATCCTTTATTCGTTGCTACCAATTATCAAAAATACCGTTACTGGAATAACAAACATTAACCCAGAAATGTTAGAAGCTGCCCATGGAATTGGCTTAACGAAATTTCAAGTGTTACGAAAAATCCAGATTCCACTTGCCCTCCCCGTCATTATGGCGGGTGTCCGTATTGCTGCTGTAACTTCAGTAGGACTTATGACTATTGCTGCATATATTGGCGCCGATGGACTTGGATACTTGGTCTTTTCAGGGATTCGTACTCTCAATAACAATCAAATACTTGCAGGAGCGATTCCCGCATGTTTGCTTGCTCTGTTTGTTGATTTCCTAGGAAACCAAGTCGAACAAGTTGTCACACCAATAAGTCTTCAAGGCGATGCGTTGCGACATCGCGAAAAACTAATTCATCGTCGAAATCGTCGCTACGTCTATTTAATTGGTGCGACGTTAATTATCATCTTTGTCTTTGTCGGAGCTGCCTATTTTTAAAAAATCATTAAGGAGTGATATTTATGAAAAAAACAAGAAAAATGATGGCCTTAGGAATGTCAATGGCGATGCTTGTCGGAGCCACTGCATGTTCGCCCCAAGAAAAATTAGTAATTGGAGGAAAAGAATACACTGAGCAACGTATTTTAGTCCATCTTATCTCTGAGTTGATAGAAGATCGTACGGATATCCAAGTCGAAAGAAAAGATGGCCTTGGTGGAACCCTTGTTGTTTATAATGCACTGAAGGCAGGTAGTATTGATCTCTACATCGAATACAGTGGAACGGTGTATGTTACAATCTTTGGAAACGAGACAAGTTCTGATATGGAATTTGTTTATAACCAAGCAAAATCACTAGTAAAAGAAGAAAATAACTTTGATGTCTTAAGCCAATTTGGCTTTAACAATACTTATGTGATGGCAGTGACCCAAGAATTTGCTACACTTCACAACTTGGAAACTATTTCAGACTTAATTCCAATTGCAAGCCAACTTCACGGCGGATTTACCTATGAATTTATTAATCGACAAGACGGTCTAATCGGAATGGAAGAAACCTATGGATTGGAGATTGGTCAGGTCAGTGCTTTTGAAGGAACCTTGCGTTACCAAGCTCTTGAGAATGGAAATATAAACATAACGACTGCTTTTGGGACGGATTCCCTCATTCAAAAGTTAAATCTAGTTTCCTTGGAGGATGATTTAAATTTCTTCCCTCCCTATTATGCGTTCCCAATGCTTCGTGGTGGTATTTTAGAAAAGTATCCTATTCTAGCAGATCTTAGTGATGAATTAGCAGCAGTATTGCAAAATGATGCAGCTATGATTGCCTTAAACTATCAAGTCGATGAACTTCAATTGGAACCACGTGAAGTCGCCCGTACCTTCTTAATTGAGCAAGGGTTAATTGACGCAAGTTAGCGATAATAGCATACTGGATTTCTTCCTTGAGTAGGAATCCAGTATATTTTTTATTTACAGCCCATACGCACTCCTTTATAATGATAGTACATGCCAAAAAGGAGTGATTTAAGTGCCTGATATTGCTATTTTACAGAGTTTCTTAAACAATGCATTACTCCTTTTTGCTTTAGTGTTAATTCAAGGATCTATGACTGTTCGTATTGATCATGCCCGGCTTCGAAATCAGATTTTTGTTGGTTGCATCATTGGATTGATTGGTCTTTTCATTATGCTTTCTCCTTGGACGGTTACTGAAGGGATTTTTTATGATACCCGCACTGTCTTAATCAGTGTGACTGGTGCCTTTTTTGGTTGGATCCCTACAATTCTTGTTACTGTTATTACTTCCGCCTATCGAATATTTCGTGGGGGGGATGGATTATATGCGGGATTATTATCCATTTTCTTCTCTGCAAGCCTGGGCTTGATTTTGCACGAGTCAATTCGCAAGAAGCGTTTAAAAATCAAGTCGAATTTACATTTTATTCTAACCTATTTAGTGTTTGGCTTTGTGGTAAATGTTGCCATGTTATTGAGCCAATATGCCATTTTAAATACTGATGCTCACCTCATTGTTCAACAAGTGTGGATGCCGGTGTTAATTATTAATCCTTTGGCCACTGCCATTCTCGCTTATGCCATGAAAAATCATTTAATCCAACTCACAGCTATTGAGGAAGTACGTCGTTCTCAAACTCTTTTATCTGCTGGGATTGAAGGGCCTAAAACCCTATGGATTCTTGCCGTCGATAATCAATTACGTTATCTATTTTTTAATAGTGCACACCGTGAATCCATGTTACGAATGTATGGCAAAAACATTCAAGTGGGCGATTCCTTTATTCGTCATTTGGATAACGCTGAAGGGCAAAAAGCTGCTGAGGATAGTTTGATTCGAGCGCTTAAAGGAGAACACTTCTATACGGTTGACCGCTACGGAATGGAACAACATCGGGTGCTACAAACTTTTTTTAGTCCCATACGCGATCATCAAAATTCCATCATTGGAGCAATAACTTTTACGCTTGATATAACCAAAGAAACCGAACAAGCGATGAAATTGGAAGCGAGTGAACACGAACTAAATAATCTCATTAAGGCGATGAGTTTAGGGCTAGCTTCTTTTCATATTATTGAGAATGAAGAAGGTGCGATTGTAGATTTTCAAATCAGTCGGTTTAACCCTCAATTTGCATCACTTTTTCAACTCACTCCATCCATCGAAGGGGAAACACTTCTCCATTTGTTTCCTGATTTAGATAAGGAGTGGTTTGCAATTTTGCAACAAGTTGTACGTAGTGGACAGGCAGCTGAATTAAATGTTTATATCGAATCCATGAAGAAACATCTATATTTTAGCGCCTATACTCCAGTTAAAGGAGAATTGGCATTAATCGTTAGCGATGTGACTGAACAAAAAGCTTACGAAGATCGTATTCTCTATCTCAGTTATCATGATTACTTAACGGGACTTTACAATCGTCGTTATTACATGGAACAAATGGACGTTTTAAATTCAAAGGATTCATTACCTTTAACCCTCGTGCTCTTTGACATTAATGGCTTAAAACTTGTTAATGATGCCTTTGGACATTTTGAAGGCGATCGAGTCATTAATCAGTTTGCTCAAATGTTACAACGTGAATTTCGAGATACCGATGTTGTTGCACGTATCGGTGGCGATGAATTTGTTATCTTAATGCCCAATTCGAACCGTTCCATTGTTGAACCCTTCCTTCATCGTCTAAACCAACAAGCTGCTCGAATTAATTCACATGGCATCCAAGTATCTGCTTCCTATGGATTAGCTACCAGACATCATTTAAGTGTAACCATGTCTGAATTACACAATGAAGCTGAAAAGGAAATGTATTACAAAAAACTCTATGAGCTGTCAAGTCAACGCTCAGAAGCGATTAAAACGATATTAACAACTTTGCACTTAAAAAGTCGACGAGAAGAATTGCATTCCTTTCGAGTCAGCGAGTTGTGTCAAGAAATGGGTAAGGCCTATAACCTTTCCGTGGATGAAGTCAAACAATTATCGGTCATCGGTAATCTTCACGATATTGGGAAAATTGCTGTCGATACAACCATTCTTGATAAGCCAGGGCGATTAAACGAACTTGAATGGGAAGAGATTAAAAAACATCCCGAAACAGGTTATCGTATTCTCTCTGCTTCAGCAGAATATGCCCCTATTGCTCAAGATATCCTCTGCCATCACGAACGTTGGGATGGGACGGGTTATCCACAAGGCTTGAAAGGAAATGATATTCCTTGGAGAGCACGAGTGATTGCTTTAGCTGATGCTTATGATGCGATGACAGGGGAACGTCCTTACCGAAAAAGTCTTTCCGAAGAAGAAGCTATTAGCGAAATTATGCGATGTGCAGGGACTCAATTTGACCCTGAACTCGCCCAAACATTTGTAACCAAAGTATTAAGACGAGACTGGAAATCCACAAACAAAAAGGAAGATTAATTCTTCCTTTTTCATTCATTGTTTTTTGGGGGGATTTCAGTTTCTTCAAGAAGAAACTGAATGGAATCCTTCGTCAATTCAGCATAATAAGGAGACGAGAACAAATGATGTTCATTTGTGGGATACGTCACAACTTTGGCATTGAGTGTTTGATTTTGTTCAAGCAATAAGCGAATCGCCTCAGCCTTAACATTCGGGTCGAAGTAACCATAGAAAATGCGCATTGGAACATCAATTTTAGCGCTGAATTTATTACAATATGCAAGCAAACGCATCATGTTATACACACTTTCGGAAGATAGATTGGTAAATTCAGGAGGCAAAATACTTTTTACACGATTGAATAATGTACGATATAGTTGCAGTGGCTTTGTGACTTTTTTGGATTCTTCGCTTCGCTCATAGGTTATGTTATCTTCACCAAATGTTAAATCTTCCGATTGAAAATCGTAGTCTTGATATTTCTTATAAGCCATCTTTTTTACTAATTTTGCACCTGCTTCATCGATATTTGATAGTTCTTCTTCAAATAAAGTGACAATTGGAAATAATAGGATATTACTTGGATTCATGAAAGGACCCACACGTACCCGGAATAGCTGACCAAGATTTCGTCCGGGAGCTTGTATAAAATCCTTTATGAAACGAAAGGTTTTAACCGAATGAACGGGATCGCTTCTTCCTTTGGATAACACGGTACTTCGCACCATGCGCACCAAAGAAGTCGTTGATTCATCGAAGGTGGCATATTCAAGAGCCGGTGAATGGAAACAAACTTTATCAAAAGGAATTTTAGTGGCGAAATACAATGCGGGAACTGCACCAACAGAAAACGCTATTAGATATAGAAAGTCAGTGGATTCTCGTAATGTTTGGATTGCTTTTAATGAAACTTCCAACCATTCCTTAAAAGGAACATAGGTATCACTTGAAATATCATTGGGATCTCCTGGAAGGGACAAAGCCAGCACATGTTTGGTATTCTTTAAGAATGGCATGAGAGGTTCAAAGTCATTGGGGTGAGGAGTAAAGCCATTGATTAAGACAATTCCTGCTTTGCGATTTAATTTTGCCTTTTTCATGATTGACGCTCCTTACTAAATTGGTCAATTTCAAAAATCCGTTCCATAATAATACTGGCAGCAACTCCAACATTCAATGATTCCATTTGTGCAGTCATTGGGATTCGAAGAACAACATCTGCAAGTGCACGAATTTCGGAAGAAATACCTTGCCCTTCATTTCCCATTACAAGAACAAGCTTTTGATCGGGCCGATAATCGAATAGATTAGTGAAGGGTGGATTGGCGTCAGCAATGACGATTTGATAGCCATCTTTTTTTGCCTGCACCAACGACATAAAGAGATTAACGCGTTCCTGCTTAAGCGAAAACCATGCCCCCATCGTCGAACGTATTGTTTTGTCATTATACCAATCGAAGGATCCCTCGGATAGCCATAAAAGTGGGAAGTTAAAAGCCAACGCTGAACGCGCAATAGTCCCCCCATTGCCTGGATCTTGAACATCACAAAGCGCAACAATTCGGGGAGGAGCAATAGGAGCTAACGAAGTTTCCATATGGCAAATTCCAATATAGTTTGAAGGGGTTGTAACATTGGAAAGACGCTCGAGAACAGTACGATTGACTTCAATACTTTCCCAATTCCCTTGAGCATAGTCGTTCGGTCCAGAGTAAACCAAAACATCAAGTACCCCGGCAGCAATTGCCGCTTGAATTAAATGTTCCCCTTCCACTAAAAACTGTTTGGATGCCTCTCTGCCTCGCTTTGTTTTAAGGAGGGCAAACTGTTTAATGCGGTTGTTTTGTGTTGATGTAATCATGAAAAGATCACCTCTCCTTTTTGTCGTAGTCGACGTTGACGGGCACGATAATCTGGTAAGACCAAGGAGATAAGACGATAAAATTCTTTGTTGTGAGCGGGGATAAGAGCATGGGCAAGTTCATGAACAATGACGTAATCAATCAGGTCTTCTTCATAAAAAGCCAACATGAGACTTAATGTGATGCGATGATGTCGAGTATGGTATTGTCCATACCGAGAAGTAAGCCATTTAAAGATTAGTTCTGGTGGTTCTCGATTCAGCAATATATTGGCATAGGTTCGATAATGTGAACCCACATAATCCAATAATAGTGGTTGGAGGAGGGACAAGAAATCTTGTTTTAAATGATTGGGGCGAAGGAAGAGTTGATGGAGTTGGCATTCGACTTTGGAATAATGGAAGACCGTATAGTCTTGACCAAGAATAGCTATATGACTCCCCTCTTCAAGGGAAATTAATTGTCGTTGATGGTCGCGCATTACTAGTTGCAGAATGGATTGTTTGCGAACTAGAAAAAAATGTTCAATTTCACTAGCAGTAAGCGACCGTGGTGCGCGAACAATGAAGGTGGATTGGATAAAGCGGACGGATAAGCGACGCGCATTTGTGCGAATAATTCGATAAGGATATTGAACATGATCTAGTTTGATATAGTGTGTTTCCATACGTATCACCGCATTCATTATACATGAATTATCGCCGAAAAAAAAGGAACAAGGAATGTCCTTGTCCCACTTAACAATATTATCGTTTGGAGGACCGAAGCTCTTCGAGCATCGCACGATCACATCGTTTAATGAAGGCTGTAAGAAGGCGGATGGCGGAGTCATAATCGGTTTCGTGAATCATGCCATTATGAGCATGAACATAACGTTCAGGAATGGATAGTGTGCAGTTAATTACGCCTCTACCTGTTTTATGAATTTCTCCAGAATCCGTTCCACCAGCCGCTAACATATCAAAGGTAAATGGAATATTTTCTTCTTTTGCGATGGATTCCAAGGTTGCAATAAGGCCACGATGCCCAATTACGCTGGAATCAGCAAGAGAAATTGCTACTCCTGCACCAAGCTTTGCATCTCCAGGAGCTGCACCTGGAACATCATTTGCTAAG
>CAZVZF010000021.1:0-13056 GCA_964631095.1 uncultured Eubacteriales bacterium | reverse complement strand
ATGTGATGATATGAGTTCTTTTTCTCAATACCGGTTACAACCTTTTCTGTTGGATGCTCTTCAACGAGAAGGTTTTAAAAGCCCAACCCCAATCCAAGCCGCAGTTCTTCCTCTAGCGCTAAAGGGTAAAAACATTATTGGACGCTCTGAAACTGGAAGTGGAAAGACCCACGCTTTTTTGATTCCTATACTAGAGAAAATTGATGTCGATGAACGACGTGTTCAAGCACTTATTTTAGCTCCAACTCGCGAATTATCTTTGCAGATTTTTCAAAGATTGCAGCAGTTAGTTTTTTCGCGCAATGATATTCGGATTCGGTTGTTATCAGGCGGACTTGAACGCACGAAAATGATCAATCAAGTTGAAGATGCACCTCATATTGTAATTGGGACTCCCGGTCGAGTTCGGGATATTGCATTCCAGCAAAATGCTTTCAATATTACTTCGGCAAGAATGGTTGTTTTGGATGAAGTTGATATGATTCTTGATCAAGGGTTTTTGGATGAAGTTGGAGAAATTCTTTCAAAAATGAAGAACAAATTCCAATTTCTTGCCTTTAGTGCCTCATTACCTGAAGCGATTAGACATTTCTTACATATCTACATGAATGATCCTCAACTTGTAGATTTAAGTGGGAAGCGCATCACGTCTGAGAATGTTCAACATATCGCTTACCCGACAAGGCACAAATCACGGATCGATATCGTAAAACGGCTTATATCAACGATTAACCCCTATTTTGCAGTCGTTTTTTGCTCAAAGAAAGAAGATGTCAATCTAGTCTATAAAGAACTTGCCCAAAATGGATTCTCCGTTGGGATTTTGCACGGTGATTTGGATTCTACTACACGACGAGTCATGATGAAACGTATTCGTGCCAACGAGTTTCCGGTGATTGTTGCAAGTGACATTGCAGCTAGAGGAATGGATTTGGAAAATGTATCTCATGTCATTAACTATGATTTACCTAAAGAAGAAGAGTTTTATTTTCATCGAGCAGGCCGTACTGGACGCTATGGGAATAAAGATGGGATTTGCATAACTCTTTATGATAAAGATGACCTTGCCTATTTGCTGCGCATCGAAGCCAAGGGAGTGACCTTCCTTCATCAAGAATTAAATCAAGAAGGGACAATGACAGCGCTTAAAAAACCTCGTTCCAATCGAAAAAAAATCAATAATCGTCCCTTAACTCAAGAAGATGTTCAGATTCGAAGAATATTAACTGAATCAAAAAGTGCTCCAGTTAAGCCGGGATATAAAAAGAAAGTTAATGAGCAAATTGCAAGTATCAAGCGAAAACAGCGACGAAAAATGATTCAGGCAGACATTAAACGCCAAATTCGCGAAAGAGCGATTGTGCGCACAAAAAGCGAGAAGAGAGGAGACTCCGAAGAGTGAGTGATTTGATTATTGGTTCTCATGTTGGTGTTTCGATGCCGGAAATGTTGCTGGGTGGTGTGAAGGCAACAATTGAATATGGTGCGAATGCTTTCATGTTTTACACAGGGGCACCACAAAATACGCTACGCCAACCAATTTCCAAGTTTTTAAAAGAAGAGGCACATTCATTGATGGAGGTTCACCATATCCAGCGAGAACACGTCATTGTCCATGCTCCCTATATCATTAATTTAGCGAATGTAGAAAATGAGAGAACAAGAGATTTGGCGATTACTTTTTTATCTCAAGAACTTGATCGTGTTCGTGAACTAGGGTTTGAGCGATTGGTTCTTCATCCGGGAAGTCATGTTGGGCAAGGACTTGATGTTGGTATTCAAGCGATTGCCGATGGGCTCAATGAAGTACTTGAGAAGGATCAAGGAGAAGTAAAAATTCTACTTGAAACCATGGCAGGCAAAGGGAGCGAAGTAGGTTCAACTTTGGCTGAATTATTTGCAATCTATGATCGGGTTCACCACAAGGAACGTATCGGAATATGTTTGGATACTTGTCATCTCCACGATTCAGGAGTCGATATCCATCAAGACTTTGACTTTATCATCAATCAGATTGAGTCAAAAATGGGGTTACGTTCTATCATGGCAGTTCATGTAAATGATTCGAAAAATATTAGAAATGCTCGTAAAGATCGACATGAAAATTTTGGATATGGTGAAATTGGTTTTGACCATTTAATTAAGGTGGTCTATCACGAAAAATTGCGCCATGTTCCAAAGATTTTAGAAACTCCATGGATCAATGGTTTCGCACCTTATAAAGAAGAAATTGCAATGATTCAAGCAAAAGAATTTAATCCAAAAATAAAAGAAGAATTGATGGCTCGTTGAGTCACAACTCTTCTTTATTATCGATGATACTCCTCAACAAATTGATCAATTTCTTTGATTAGTTCACTCAAAGCCTCATCTTCATTTATTTTACGAATGAAGGTTCCTTTTTTGAAAAGTATGACTTCATGATTTCCACCTGCGATACCAATATCGGCGTTTTTTGCTTCACTAGGACCATTGACAACACAACCCATTACAGCAACTGATAAAGGGATATTAATTGTCGTAAGGTATTCTTCAATGGCCTTCGCAATAGGAATCATGTCATATTGAATTCTTCCACAAGTTGGGCAAGAAATTAAAGATGCCATTTGCGAGTATAGATTGAAAGAGCGTAACAATTCTTTTGCTACTTGCATCTCCTTGATTGGGTCATCGCTGATTGAAATTCGCATTGTGTCGCCAATTCCTTGAGACAACAAAACACCGAGTCCGGCGCTCGATCGGATGGCACTTGTAAGGAGTGTGCCTGCTTCTGTAATTCCAATATGCAAAGGATAATGATAGTTTTTTGCGGCAAGTTGATATGCTTGTATGGTAGTAAGGACATTTGACGATTTGAGTGAAAGTACAATATTATGAAAGCCCATTTTTTCGACCAACTCGATATTGCGTTTGGCGCTTTCGAATATCCCAAGCGCTGAGTCATGGCCATATAAGGCTTCTAAATCTCGTTCAAGAGATCCGCCGTTAATTCCAATTCTGATTGGGATTTTCTTTTGTTTGCATGCATCTACCACTTGTTGTAATTTTTCTTCGCCGCCAAGGTTGCCTGGGTTAATGCGAATTTTATCGGCTCCTGCTTCAATAGCGGCAAGTGCAATGCGATAATCGAAGTGAATATCAGCTGAAATGGGGATATGTATTTTTGGTTTGATGGAACGAATGGCATTTGCGTCTTCAATATCGAGGCAAGCAACGCGAATTAATTCACAACCAGCACGTTCGAGAGAATGTATTTGATTGATGGTTGCATCAATATCTTTGGTCTTTGTGGATGTCATTGATTGAATAATGACACGATTTTGTCCGCCTATAACTATTGATCCAATGGGAACGGGGCGGGTTTGGGTTCTTGTATACATGTTATCACCGTCCGTAATTGTATCATATTTTTATTCTTAGCGCTATTCGTCTTCTTTCAAGAAAAAACAGTGGCACATTTAAAAATGTATGCTATAATATATAAGCGATATTTGGATGTTGGAGGTGTGAACATGCGAGACAACATTATCTACCGTTGCACAGTTTGCAATGAAGAAAATTACATCGGTACCAAAAATAAGCGGAACCATCCAGAACGCTTGGAAATCAAGAAATTCTGCCCGCGGTGTAACAAAATAACTGTTCATAAGGAAAAGAAATAACCTGGCTCGTTTCAGGTTTTTTTCTTATTATAGCGATAAGGAGGGAAAGAATGTCAAAGAAAATAGAATGTATGCCTGGAGGAATGATTCAGGAAAATACCTATATCGTCCCAGTGGACGACGTATGTTATATTATTGATCCTGGCTTTGGTGCCGAAAGAATAATCCGCTATGTGGATCAAAATTATCAAGGAGTTAAAGCGATACTATTAACCCACGGGCATTTCGACCATGTTGGTGCAGTAGATGCTCTAGTGACACGGTATCAATGCCCAGTATACTTACACCCTGATGACTATTCATTTGTTCATAACGTATCAGGTCATGGAGAGGATTTAGGATATCGTACCATACTAAAAACGCCATTACTTCATCCCGAAGAGTTGAATGATAACAATGTGATTTGGATTCATACTCCTGGTCATTCACCGGGAAGTGGTTGCTATCTCTTTCAAAAAGAAAAAGCTTTGTTCAGCGGTGATACCCTTTTTGCGGTTGATATAGGGCGTGTGGATTTGCCTGGTGGGAGTTGGCGCATGATGAGTGAATCATTACGAAAGCTTAAAGATTTGCCGGATGATTTGATTTTATATCCGGGACACGAAGAGAGCTCAACAGTTGGTCAAGAGAAGAAAACGAATCAGTATTTGTCGAAAGTATAGCGTTCTTCGAATGTTTCCTATTCCAACTTGCTTGGGAATTTGCTAAAATAATAACGTTAAAAGGAGTCGGTTACCATGATTATCGTTAATGATTTAAAACCAGGAGTTTCATTTGCTTATGACAATAATATTTTTGTCGTTCTAGATATTCTACACAATAAGACCGCAATGAGACAGATGATTGTCAAGACGAAAGTCAAAAATCTACGAAGTGGATCCATCACAGAAATCTCATTTACCGGAGGAGATAAAGTCGAGCCCGTGCATTTAGACAAACGCGCGATGCAATATCTTTATGCAGATGGCGAAGATTTAGTTTTTATGGATAATGAGACCTATGACCAATTTAATCTGCCAAAAGAGCGCCTTGCTTGGGAAATCAACTTTATGAAAGAAAATCAAAATGTTGAAATCACTTATTATCAAGGAGAAATCTTAGGGATTGCACTACCAGTTAAAGTGGAGTTAAAAGTGACTCAAACAGAACCTGCGATTCGGGGAGATACGGCAACAAAAGCTAGTAAAGAGGCCGTTTTAGAAACTGGATATAAAGTACGTGTTCCGCTTTTCATTAATGAAGGTGAGATGCTACTTATTCGCACGGATACCGGAGAATACGATTCTCGCGCATAACATTCGTGTCAAAGGAGGGCTAGAGATGGCAAGTTCAAGCTATCATCGGATTGTCAATTTTAAGAGTAGTGGTGTATTAGGAATTTCTCATAAAGTATTTGAAGAAATTACAGCGACTGCCATTCAAGAAGTGGAAGGATGCTCCATTTCTGATACTTATGCACTCATTTTTAAACGTGCGCCAATCTCCTGTAAATTTGGGAAATCTGGTGATCTAATTATTAATGCTAATATTCGTGTTCAATATGGTTACAGCGTTTCTGAAATTAGTAAATTAGTTCAAGAACGAATTGAACGCACGATGATGTTTATGACGGAAATTCGCCCCAAAAAAATTAATCTTCATGTTGAAGATGTTAAAATCGAAAAATAGAACCTTCTGGTTCTATTCTTTTTTGTCTAGGGATTTTTCGGAGAAAGAATTCTTCTTGAGATCCGCTAATTCTTTTTCCAAATCAGCGATTCTTTGTTCATTTGTTAATGGCTTTCTTGTATTGTTAGATTCATTTTTATTCTTGTGAGACCATGAATAATCTTTGTAAGCTGTATAATGCTGTCCTTCGCCCAGCTCGTTATCAAGATAACCAGGGCGTTCCTCTTCAAGCAAGTGAGCGTTTGCTTCAGGGTTTTCAAGAGCTTTTTTGAATGTTCTGCAGGCGACAATGGAGTTTCGTGTGAAGAGAATTAGTAAAGCAGACAATCCAAGGAGAGTAACGGAAAATGAAAGAACGTAATAATTTGGCTCTGAGATGAAATAGACAACAAATAAAACAATAGTGCTGAGGATTAATAGAATCATTAAGGAAATGTTTGTACGTAATTCGGATTTTTCTGCTTGATATTTTGCTTCAAGCTTCTCCTGAATATTATCCATCCGTTATCACCTCCGTGGTAAATATCATATCTTATTTTAAGAAGTCTTGCAACGAATTATGCAATGATTATACTCAATACTACAAATAGGAATCTGAATATGATACAATGGTTTTGTTTGAAGCTGGGGGTTTTTTGAAATGAGCGAAAGCACTACAAAATCGATTGCGACTGCAACGAGAAATCAGCAACACAAAAATATTCTGATTTGTGTTTATCAATATTTATTTTATTTGAATAGTGGTGAAAAGCCCGATATTCGAGGAATTGTAGAAGAAACATTCCATCTGCCTTATGCAGACTGTGATGCTTTCGCAAAACAGGCATTAATGCAAGTGGTTCGCCATGCTCAAGAAGCTGTTAATGATATTGACCCTTTATTAAATCAATGGAAATTCGAACGTTTAGGCTTGATTGAGCAAGCTATTTTACTCATGGGGTATGTCTATATCAAAAAGCTTGATTTTGCTCCTGCAATTGCCATAAAAATCATGGTTCGACTCTCTCAGGTGTTTGGTGAAAGTGATTCTTATCGATATATTAATGCTGTCTTGGAGAAGGTGTAATCGATGGAGTTTAAGAGTGTTGTACAACTAAATCAATATCTCAAGCAACTTTTTGAAGCAGATGACAATTTAAGGAATGTCGTTTTTTCAGGTGAAATTTCCAATTTAAAATATCATCAATCAGGACACATATATTTAACATTAAAGGATGAAGAGTCACGAATTAATGCAGTGATGTTTTCGTCCAATGCTCGTCGCCTACGCATAAAATTAGTTGATGGAATGAAGGTTCGAGCTTCAGGAAGTGTAGGTGTATATGATCGTGGTGGGACGTATCAGGTCTATCTTACTGATTTACAGCAAGAAGGTAAAGGCTCGCTATACATGCAATTTGAAGCCCTTAAGAAGAAATTGTACGAAGAAGGTTTATTTTCAAAGGACCTAAAAAAAACAATCCCCCCCTTTCCTACTAGAATTGGCGTGATTAGTGCTCCTTCTGGCGCTGCAATACGAGACATAATAACGACTTTACATCGTCGGTGGCCCATTGCTGAAATTATTCTATTACCCTCGCTAATGCAAGGAAAAGAGGCTACCGATGACATTGTGCGAGCGCTCCGTCAAAGTGATACAATGAGATTTGATGTGATACTACTTTCTCGTGGCGGAGGATCGATAGAAGACTTGTGGTGCTTTAACGAAGAAGCAGTGGCAAGAGCTATTTTTTCTATGAAAACACCCATCATATCGGCCATTGGTCATGAAATAGATGTTACTATTGCTGATTATGTGAGCGATTTGCGTGCTCCTACACCAACGGGGGCTGCTGAAATTGCTACGCCGAATTATCTTGAAGTAATCCAGCAGCTCTCTCAATTTCAAATTCGTATTGAAACAAGCTTTGCCAATATTCTAAAACGATCACGAACCGAGCATAAGCGCATGATGAATTCTCCATATCTTCGCCAACCAGAAATGCTTTATGCAACCAAGAGATTGACGGTCGATGGTGCGCATCAACGGCTAATTAATATTAAGCAAAAAATGTTCCATTATACGGACATGAAATTAGTTAATTATCATGGGAATATTCAAAAACTGTATTCCAACATCTTGCAGTTACAGCGACATAATTTGAACATTATCTCTTCCAAACTCGCTTCTTTGAATCCTAATCAAGTAATGAAGAGAGGTTATGCATTGGTAGAGAAGAATGGAAATATTGTTGATTCTTCAAAGCTCGTTTATGTAGAGGATGCACTCGATATTTGTTGGTTTGATGGAAAGGTAAGAACAAAGGTATTACATAAGGAGGAATCTAATCATGGTAAATAAAGAATCGGTCAATTTCGAAATTGCAATGAAGCGTTTAGATGAAATTGTTAAACTATTAGAAGAAGGAAAGGTTAGTTTGGATCAATCGCTCTTGCTTTTTGAAGAAGGAGTTAAACTTGTCAAAGAATGTGATACTCAATTAAGAAAAGTTGAGGAAAAAGCAGCAAAAATTCTTGAAGGCGAATCAATAAAAGATTATGAGATAAAGGAATAGTTATGCGAACATTACTTGATATAAAAACGGAGTTCAACGAATATCTCAACCAAACATTACCTAATCGCAATGATTTGGAAAAAGGGATTCGCTATGCGATGCTTGAAGGTGGGAGTCGTTTTCGTCCCTTGTTATTTCTAACCATTATTGAAACATTCGGACTTGATGCCTCTCGTTATTTTTCAATTGCTCTTGCAATTGAAATGGTTCACGCTTCATCCCTTGTTCACGATGACCTTCCAGAAATGGATAATGATGAAATAAGGAGAGGTATCCCAACGGTTCATAAGGCATTTGGGCATCCACAAGCTCTTCTAATTGGAGATGCAATGCTTGCCAACTCGTTTCAATACATTGCAACAAATAAACTTTTATTGGAAACTGAGAAAGTTAATCTAATAAGAGCATTATCGGAAGCAGCGGGTTCAGAGGGATTGGTGCTAGGCCAGTACAATGAACTGGCGAGTGAAAAACCCACACTCGATGAATTGAATGCAATTCATCATCTAAAAACAGGGAAAATGTTCGAATTAAGCGTGCGGGCAGCAATGATTGTCGCGAACCGCAGAGGCAATAACGGCGAATGGTTATATTTCAGTAGTTTACTAGGCGTATTATATCAGATTAAAGACGATTTTATGGATTTTAAAGAAAATCATGATTTGAAAATTGAAACATACGTTTCAATAGTTGGAGTCGATCGCACAAAAGAAATATACAGAGAGAAACGTGAGTCGTTGTTTACTTTGGTGAAGCAACTTGATTCAAACGGCTCTTTGCTCAAGGATTTAATAGAAACAATGTTCATGTAATTATTTGGGGGGATTAACAATGAGGCTTGATCAAATTCAAAACCCGACTTTCCTAAAAGAATTATCCGTTCCTGAATTGCGCGTTTTATCAAAAGATATTCGCGAAGCTATTATTGAAACGGTTTCCAAAAAAGGCGGTCATTTATCAAGTAATCTTGGAATTGTTGATGTAACAATTGCGTTGCATCGTATTTTTAACGCTCCCCGCGATAAATTTATTTTTGATGTGGGACATCAGTCTTACACGCACAAAATTCTTACTGGTAGATATGGTGGGTTTTCTAACTCATTAAGAGAATTTTCGGGGATTTCAGGTTATCAAAAACGAAGTGAAAGTGAATATGACTGTTATGAGGCTGGTCACTCTTCAACATCCATTTCTGCCGCGTGTGGTTTTGCTGTTGCTCAACGTTTGAAGGGTGAGACGGATCAGATAATTGCAATTATTGGAGATGCCTCTATAACTTCTGGAATGGCACTTGAGGCTCTTAATAATTTGGGGATGATGAAAGAAAAAGTAATTGTCATTTTAAACGACAATAATATGGCTATTTCAAAACCAGTTGGTGCGATATCAAGACTTTTTTCACGTCTTAGAATTAGCAGCCCTTATACTAGTACAAAAAACATTTTTAGAAAAATGCTTTTAGCAACAGGTGCGGGCAGATGGTTAATTACTTACTTAAGGAAATTAAAAAATGCGATGCGTCGTTTTTTTGTTGGAACAACTTTATTTGAGAAGCTTAATTTAGAATATATTGGTCCAATAGATGGTCATAATTATAGAGAGATGCTGAGGATATTCAAGATTGCCAAAGAAAGATCAAATTCTGTTGTGGTTCACGTGATTACAAAAAAAGGCCAAGGATACCCTTGGGCTGAGAATGATGCTGATGGGAAATGGCATGGAGTTAACGGCTTTAATGTTGAAACCGGTCAAATGGATGGTCATTCATCCATTGATGAAGTTTCCTGGAGCGAAGCGACTGCGAAAATTGTTGAAGCTCAAATGGAAATTGATCCATTATTAACCGTTATAACCCCTGCAATGATTGAAGGAAGCAAATTGAATCCAATTTTTCTTCGCTATCCAAAACGAAGCTTTGATGTTGGTATTGCTGAGCAACATGCGGTAACGTTTGCTTCGGGGATGAGCGCCGAAGGCGCACACCCATATGTATGTATCTATTCTACATTTTTGCAACGGTCTTATGACCAAATCATTCATGATTTTGGCAGAATGAAACTTCCTGTGGTATTCGGCTTGGATCGAGCTGGTTTGGTTGGAAAAGATGGAGCAACGCATCAAGGAATTTATGATGTGGGGATGCTCAAGACAATTCCAGGGTCCATTATCGCAATGCCTAGAGATTATTTGGATGCACAGTTTATTTATAAAAAAGCTTTTCAATTTCAATCGCTTTTCTTTATTCGCTTTCCTCGTGAAAATGTTCAAATTTCTAATAGTAACCTTTGTAAGGATGAAACATCTTTCGAGAAATGGGATTATCACCCTGCACCTCAATCATCGATTGAATCAATAATTGTTACTGGGCCAAATTATTGGAATGTTTTCAACCATGTTATCACAAATAATTTAAATTATAATATTGTTTTTGCACGCTATTACCGGCCGATTGATGAGGCACTTCTTAAACGTTTGTTCTTAACTGAAAACCATATATTCGTCTATGATTTGTATGCTGATGAAAATGGACTTGCTGAATCTATTTTTGCATTTGCAAAAAAAGAAAATTATTTAGGAAAAATAAATGCATTTACTTTGCCGTCTGATTATATTGAACAAGGTGATATCCCATCATTGTATCGTTCGTTGGAATTAGATTTAGACAGTGTTATGAGGAAAATCATAGCCCTTTCTAATGGAGCTTGAAGCTATGGCTGTACGTCTTGATTCTTATCTTCATCAAAAAAAAATAACAGAATCACGTCAATATGCCCAACGCATTATTCGTGATAATCGTGTTATTGTAAATGGAAGAGTATGCACAAAAGTTGCACAGCTTATCTATGAAGATGATGAAGTCCAAGTGCTCGAATCCACAAACCGCCAATATGTATCACGAGGTGGTTATAAACTCGAAGCTGCAATAAAATCGTTTTCTTTGGATTTCTCGAATAAAGTTGTTATGGATATTGGTGCTTCTACCGGTGGATTTACCGATTGTGCATTACAGCATGGTGCATCCAATGTTGTTTCAATAGACGTAGGGAGCAACCAAATCCATCCTTCTTTACGCAATCGTAATGAAATTCAAATAATTGAGAACACAAATTTTAGGACTTTTACTAACAAGGAATACTACCATAAATTTGATATAGTAGTTATTGATGTATCTTTCATATCCCTTTCGCACATTTTTGAGAATTTATCAAATTATCTTTCTACTAATTCCTTGATTGTTGCCCTTATAAAACCTCAATTTGAAGCAGGGCCAGAAATGATAGGGAAAAATGGGGTTATAAAAGGGAAAAACAAACACGTGAAAATCATTGAAAAAGTGATAATGCAAGCAAAAGTGCGTGGATATGAGTTAATGCGCTTGCACTATTCTCCCATTCAAGGAGAACGAAATGGGAACATCGAATTCTTAGGTCTTTTTTCTAGTAAAGCAGAAGTTCCAAAAAATTATTCCGTTCGATCTACGGTAGAACAAGCCTATAGTTTTTTTAAGGAGAGTGAATGATGTGTTGAGACAAATAACAATTCAAAACTTTGCAATTATCGACGATTTATCAATTGAATTTCCGGGTGGTTTTTCTGTCATTACCGGCGAAACTGGGGCCGGGAAGTCGATTATTATCGAAGCTTTGGGATTGATTGTTGGTGACCGATCCAACGCATCGATGGTACGCCATGGAACCGACCGCGCAGTTGTCGAAGGAGTCTTTAACCTTAACGAGCAGCAACTAGCTAATCTAGATTCTATTTCATCGATTTCTGAACCAATAATTGTTGTAGGGAGGGAAATTGACAAAGAAGGAAGATCAACGGTGCGGTTAAATGGTCGAATCACTACACTAGGGACTATTCGATCGATTATGAGGGAAGTTATTGATATTCACTCACAACATGATAATAATGTGCTTCTTGACCGAAAAAACCATCTTGATCTCTTGGACAGGTATGGGTTTGACAGTATTCAACCGATTCGTAATCAATATATAAATATTTATAATCAATACAATGAAATTATTCAGGAAATCAGCAAACTTAAGTCTGCTGAATTGGATCAAGACCGATTAGATCTTCTTCGGTTTCAGATAAAAGAACTTGAGGAAGCAAATATTCGCGAGCATGAATTGGAAGAATTGGAAGAAGAGCACAAGAGAATTCTGATGTATGAAAAAATTTCTCAAAAGATGGAAGTAATTAAGGATTCTTTAGAAGGGGATTACGGCACAAAAACATCGCTATTTACAGCAAAGAAAGCTCTTGAATCTCTTTCGGAAGATAGTAAATTTACTGAACTTAGCAGTCAACTTTCAGATTTGTACTATGGTTTGGAAGATTTCCTTGATTCGATTCACTCAATCTTTGAAGGAATTAATTTTGATTCTGAACGAATGAGTGTTATACAGGATCGTATTTATGAGATTAATCGGTTGCGCAGAAAATATGGAAGCACTTATGAAGATATCCAAGAAACTCTTGGATCCATAAAATCACAAGTTGAGAGAAGCAACTTGTTTGAAGCAACGATGGAAGAGTATAGAAAGAAAAAAGACCGATTGTTCGCTTCTTTGATAGAAAAAGGAAAAGAATTAAGTAATGTTAGAAAATTAGCCAATAAACAATTGAGTAAAGAGATTGAATGTGAGCTATCAGACCTTCACCTAAAAAAATCTACTTTTGTTGCTCATTTTTTGGAAAAATCAGAACCGGATTCTTCCGGCATAGATGATGTGGAATTCTTCGTAAGTTTAAATCCTGGACAGCCACCAAGACCCCTAATAAAAGTAGCATCCGGTGGAGAAGTGTCGAGGTTGATGCTTGGATTGAAGGTTGTACTAAGCCGCTTGCTTGGAATAAGCACAATTATCTTTGACGAAATTGATACTGGATTAAGTGGGACCACAGCATATTCTGTTGGTGAAAAAATGAAAAAAATGTCACTATCTTGCCAGGTGATAAGTATTACACACCTAACGCAAGTCGCATGTCAAGGCAATAATCATTATCGAGTTGGGAAATTAGTTAGAGAAGGGAAAACCTATACAGAAGTCGTTCTTCTAAAAGAGCAGGAACGCATAAGGGAGATTGCATCGATGTTATCGACGAATAGCAAACCGACAGAGATTAATATAAAAATGGCCAAAGAACTACTAAAAGTCGAA
>CAZVZF010000020.1:0-13105 GCA_964631095.1 uncultured Eubacteriales bacterium | reverse complement strand
GGTAGCTAGGCCTGGTCCTAGTGAGAATAGCTCGTCGCCGGGTCTTTTTTTTATTTCTCATCGTATGATGAAATCAAATTTTGCTTGGGGCAGTGCACTTTCACTGTTTTTTTATTTATTCATCTTCTTTTCTTGCTATAATATAAGAAAGAGAAATGAAATGGGGCAAGATCAATGAAAAGCGAAATGATAGCGATGTTATTAGCTGGTGGAAAGGGTACCCGGTTAGCGTCATTGACAAAAAAGAATGCTAAGCCAGCTGTATACTTTGGTGGGAAGTATCGGATTATTGATTTCACCTTAAGTAATTGTGCGAATTCCAATATTTCAACTGTGGGTGTTTTAACGCAATATGAGTCCATCCAGCTGAACGCATACATTGGGGCTGGGAATAAATGGGGCTTAGATGGCAATCATAATAAAGCCGTGTTACTTCCGCCACGTCAGAAAGAGGAAGGATCTTCTTGGTACAATGGTACGGCAGATGCTATTATTCATAATCTTGATTTTATCGAAGAAAACGAGCCAGAATTCGTTTTAATTTTATCGGGTGATCATATCTATAAAATGAATTATGAGGAAATGCTTTCCTTTCATAAAAAAACTAATGCTGCGGTAACCATCGCTGCCATAGAAGTCCCATGGTCTGAAGCCAATCGATTTGGAATAATGGTTTATGATGAGAGTGGAAATATTACGACGTTTCAAGAGAAACCCAAACAACCAGCTAGTAATATGGCTTCGATGGGAGTCTATATTTTTACTTATTCAAAACTAAAAGAGTATTTGCTGGCAGAGCAAAAAATAGAACGAAAGGAGCATGATTTTGGGAAGCACATCCTTCCAGCAATGCTAGCATCAAATGAAAAGATGGTTGCTTATCATTTTCATGGCTATTGGAAAGATGTTGGGACAATTGAAAGCTTTTGGGAAGCAAATATGGATTTACTGCGTGACAATGACCTTGATTTATTCAATCGTCGGCGTGACTGGAAAATCTATTCAGAAGATACCTTTAGTTTGCCACAGTACTTGGGGCCTAATTCCCTCGTAGTCGATTCTCTAATTAACCAAGGAGCAAAGATTTATGGCCATGTTCGGAAATCGGTCATTTTTCATCAAGCTATCATTGAAGAAGGTGCCGATGTAAGTGAATCAGTTATTTTACCCGGAGCAATCATTCGTCGTAATGCTCGAGTGCATCGCGCAATTATCGACTCCAAAATGGTGGTTTATGAAAATGCCATTGTCGGTTCAGACGACGGTGCAATCATTTTGATTGCGTAAGAAAGGGGGGAGAGGTACATTATGCAACGCGTTCTTGGTATCGTTAATCTTCATCATAGCATTTCATTATCTGCTTTAACACGGAGACGTTCCTTGGCATCGGTTGGGTTTTTAGCTCGATACTGTTTTATCGATTTTGTCCTTTCCAACTTTGCAAATTCCAATATCAATGAGATAGGAGTTCTTATTAAAGAATATCCTCGCTCGCTTTTCCGTCATTTGGGATTAGCAGATAAAGAATGGTCGTTAAATGCAAAAACTGGCGGAATTTCGCTACTTTATAATGAACAATATGCAAATCATGGGTACTATAATCATGACATCAATAATCTAATCGAGAATTATTGGTTTCTACGTAGTTCCAAAGCCGACTATGTTGTTATTGCCCCTGCACACATCTTGCTTCGAATGGATTATCGGGATATGATAGAGGCCCACATTGAGAGCAAAGCGGATGTTACGATACTTGCTCAAACGGTTCATGCTGCCGAGCACAAAGATATCGACTGTGATTGCTTGCGCGTGGATTCCAGCCAAAGAGTTCTCTCAATTGAAGAGAATCATCGTAACGAGGAATCTTCATTAATTTCACTTGAAACGGTTGTTATGAAGCGAGAAACACTTATGGAATTGCTTCGTACTACTACTCAAATAAGCACATTCTTTTCCTTGCGTGATGGTTTAAATGCTTTATGCAAAGAATGGAAAATCCAAGCGTATACTCGCCATGGATATGTGCGAATTATTGATTCAATTCAGCAATATATGCGTTGTAGCCTTGAACTCATTAATCCAGAGCAAGCGAGTGAACTTTTTTCGGTCAACTGGCCAATTTATACCCGCACTTATGATACGCCACCAGCACGATATGAAGCAACCGCTGATGTCAAAGATAGTTATGTTGCCAATGGTACGATTATCCGAGGCATGGTTCATCATAGCATCATTGGTCGCGACGTTTTGATTGAGGAAGGCGCAGTTGTAAAACACTGCATCTTGCAATCGCACACACGCATTGCAAAAGGTGCCCATCTCGAATATGTTATCGTCGATAAAGAAACTACTATTTCAGAGGTCAAAGAAATTATAGGAAAAGAAGATCAGCCTGTAATTATTAAACAAGAGGAAGTGATTTGATGAAAATACTATTTGCAGCCTCCGAAGCGGTTCCATTTGTAAAGACAGGAGGTCTCGCTGATGTAGTAGGCACGCTTCCAAAGTTCATCCATTCGAATCAAAATGAAGTGATACTAGTGTTACCAAAGTATCGTTCGATTCCCACTCAATTTGTTGAAGCAATGCAGTTTTTGCGTTGGTTTCATGTATCGTTTGGTAATGAACAAGAATATGTTGGTGTTTTTCGTCATGAGAGTCAAGGACGAACGGTATATTTCCTTGATAATGAAAAGTTTTTTGGCCGTGATGATATCTATGGATATGATGATGATCATATGCGATTTGCATATTTTAATCTAGCAATAATTGCTCTAATTCAACAGATGGATTTTGATATCGATATTATCCATTGTCACGACTGGCATACAGCCATGATTCCTGCTATTATTGCAGAGCGTTATCGAATGGACTCCCATTTTCGCTCAATAAAGTGTGTTCTTACTGTTCACAATCCGGCTTATCAAGGGTATGCTCCGCGTTCTGCGCTCTCCGAAATCTTTCAAATTAGTGATGATACTTTTCTTAATGGAAAGAATCGTTTTGGTGATGGCATCAGCTTTCTAAAATCAGGAATTATTTATTCTGATAAAATAACTACCGTAAGCCCGACTCATGCAGAAGAGTTATTAACGCATGAAATTGCTCATGGACTTGAGGGAGTTTTTCAACTTCGGAAATCCGACCTTATTGGCATTCTTAATGGGATGGATTATCAATCCTATAATCCCAAAAAGGATCAAGCATTGACCAAACCTTTATATGGGTATGGAATCAACCGTTCTTTGAATAAATCAGCTTTGCAGCAAATGTTTCATCTTTCCGTTGATTCAAATATCCCGCTGATTGGGATGGTTACTCGGCTTGTGGATCAAAAAGGAATACAACTAGTTCTTGATGCTTTTGAGTCAATGATGAATATCCCTTGTCAAATTATTGTTTTAGGGAGTGGCGATTCTAGGTACGAGCAGCAACTACGCGAATTACAATTTGCCTATCCTAATCAGGTAGGCGTATACATTGGGTATAATGATGAAATCGCTCGTCAAATCTATGGAGGATCCGACTTCTTCCTAATGCCTTCGCAATTTGAACCTTGTGGGATTTCGCAAATGATTGCTATGCACTATGGGGCTATTCCTATTGTTCATCAAACAGGGGGATTATATGATACGATAGAGCCTTATAATGAGTACATCAATTCTGGGAATGGTTTCGGATTTCTTCGTTATCGTGCCGACGATATGCTCTCGATTGTGCGTTATGCGATATCTATTTATTACAATAAAAAAGTATGGCGTAGTTTAGTAAATCGAGCAATGAATGTATCGTTTGATTGGACCCAATCTGCTGAAAAATATCTCGACTTATATAAAAAGATGGTTGGAACAACCCGCAATGGTTAGCATCCTTCAAAAATTGATTGATGTGGAGCAGCATTGGCTTTCTAGGTTTCACCCAAACGAAGATGCTTGGGGTGTTCCTATTTGGCAACGTAAGAAAGAAGCCTATTACAATCATGATGCCACCCATCAATGGTTTAGCAAAAAAAATCTTACAGAAACATTGTCGTTTCAACAATGGCTAACGAGCCATGCATCTTTTTTACAGTATTCTAGGTATTGCACTCAACTTTCTCTTAGCTCATTAAGTCAATATTTCAGTCAAGAACGCATTCATCGAATTCTTCTCTTCGTTGAACATCCTGAGATAGATGTAGCAATATATAAATGGGAAGACGTTTCGAGCCAAGAGATTGTTCAAGTTTATGCTCATGAGAAGGTACAACCTGAATATGGTATTTTGCTCGATGAATTTAGAGGAGTGAGCGATGAATATTCTCTTTGGTTCACTTATCAAATGATGTTACAACTCAATTACCAATGGATTAATCGTCAAAAGTTTCATTTAATTCCCCAACAGTATGATGCTCCTTTTTTAGAGATACCATTTTACTTCAAACATTCTCTTGAATTGCATCCTCAAGACAGCGATTTCTTTTTGAAAGAAGGACTTTGCTCTGGCTGGTTTTCATTGAATAATGATGCGCTACAAATGGGGTTGTTGCGTTTTTCTATTGAAGAAAAAAATGAGGGAAATGAGCTCCTTCATTTTGACTCGAAACAAGGGGAATACCAACTAATGATGTCTCCTAAGCCCGCAAATATCACTAAGATAACTACTTATTCTATTCATAATGTCTCCTACCATGAATTTCTCGACTTTATTCATGAGATTCCTGAATTTAATCAGGAGTCCCCTCATCTCGAATTAGCTATGGTTGCAGCCATGAAAGGGCAATTCTTTTTGCTCATGGATCAAATGAATCCGATTGCTTCATTTTGTGTGGAACGAATAGGGGAGAACTTCGATTATATTTCCTATGTTTCGATTATACCTTCGTTAAGAAAGACCAAAGTATCTTCCGTCTTAATGCAAGCCATACAAAACTATTCTTATCGAGCAAATAAGAAAAATTTAGTGGCAGTTGTTGCCCCTCAGATTGTTCCTTATTATACAAGAGCAGGTTATCAAACGGTTGGGTATTGGTCGACTTCTTATTGAAGGCGGTGTTTTTGTCGATGATATAGCAGTGAAAATCCAACAATTGCAGCAATTAATACAGAGGCAAAAGAAGAGAGAGTCCGAAAAGCAATAGTTGAAAAAAGTGATTCTGGAAGCATAATAATCAAAAGGTCGTTATAATCAAGCAACCACAAATCATTAGTAAAGAAAATATGATGAAACGTTTCAAAAACAGCATAGAAATCAATGAGTGAATAAATCGCAATCGCGAGAACTATGGCAACGAAACTAACCAATGTAAATAAAGGAATCTTTGCCCAAATCTTCGTAATGTGTTTTTGACGATATGCCAAATAAGCGAGCGCTGCGCCTAGAAAGTACAAAGCGATTTGAGCGATTTTCTGCCCCTCGACAAACAAGGCTTTTACATCAATCATATGTTGAATTTCTCGATCACGAAAAGCATTGATAGTCTGATGATCTAGTGTTTCAACCACAATCTGCATATCATCGTGTTTATCTTCAAGGTATTTCAATACATGATCAATGACTTGATCAAGCGTTTCAAGGCTCATATTAGCAGCTTCAGATGAGTTGTTTTGGACAAACTGATCATGATAAAAGCCTCGATTAAAAGCGAGTGGCATCAAGGATAGATATAAAACAAGAATAAGAGCGGCTACTGTCATAGCAACCAGCACCAATTGATCAAAGACTTTAAAACCCCAACGATTTGTCAAGATTCAATCCCCCGTTTCTTGGAACTGTTTTCATTATAACACTTAAATTAAACTACTGAAATAAGATGGTCGCTTTTGATTGTGTTTTGAACTATAATTTGTAATAATACAACTGGTGGAGGAGGATATAATATATGATTTTTTCGGATTTTATTCATGGAAGCGCAGTTGACCAAGAAACACCTACTAAGAGGGAAGGTTTATGGGGGGCGCTCTTGGGATTTGGCTACCTAACATTTTTTGCGCTTATTCCATACTTAGTATTACGGATGGTCTTTCCTCAATGGGATGAATCCATCTTGACTTCTTTGGCCCAACTGGTTACTGTTGCAGGTGTTCTAATTGGAATGTATTTCATCTCAAAGCGTGTTATTCCTTCCATCTTTAAGGGATTTCTTGGAGCATCCCCCAAGATGGGAGCCCTCTATGGTTTGGTTATGTATGGAGTGTCGATGGGGTGGGCACTGATTGATATTATGCTATTTGGAGAACCTGTCACCAATGCCAATCAAGCATCCCTCATCGAATTAGCTCAACTTTCTCCAGTTGTTTTCTTTTTATTGGTGGCTATTGCAGCCCCCGTTGTGGAAGAATGCATTTTTCGTTATTATGTTTATAAAACTCTCGAGCCTAAAAGCCCACTACTTGGCATGCTGATTTCTACTCTTGTTTTTGCGCTTATTCATTTGATTCCTAGTATTACTGCTGGAACATTTTTGCAAGATTTAAGAACACTCCCACATTATTTTATCCCTTCTCTAATCTTTGCCGTTGCATATTTTCGTACAAAGCGGTTTGCGGTTCCTGTCTACGCTCATATTACTTACAACATTATAACTGTTATTGCAATGTTTGCTTTATAAAGGGGGGACTTCTGTATGAAAGAAAGACAGATCCCATTTTTGAAAACCTATGCCTATGCACATCGTGGGTATCACAATAATGAATGTCCTGAAAATACGATTGATGCTTTTGAACGAGCTTTGCAATACGGGTATGGGATTGAGCTTGATGTGCAACTTTCCAAAGACCACCAAGTAGTTGTTTTCCATGATAATGATTTGCAACGTGTATGTGGAGTTTCAGGAATGGTGAAAGATTATACGTACGAAGAGTTAAAAGGTTTTCCCATTTGCGAGAAAAAAATAAGTATGCCTTTGTTTGCTGATGTTCTAGCTCTCGTTCATGGGAAGGTTCCACTTATCGTTGAATTGAAAAGCGTTCCCTCCATGAATGAGTATCTTCCTTCACTGGTAGCGGATCTTTTGAAAAATTATCAAGGTGATTTTGTCGTTCAATCGTTTAATCCCTTTTTAGTAGGGTGGTTTGCAAAGAATATTCCATCATGGCTTCGCGGGCAGTTAGTGATGAACTACCGAAATAGCAATCTACCAATAATCCAGAGATTCTTGCTGAATCATATGTTATTGAACCACATCTCTCAGCCGGATTATCTCAACACTCAACTAGATTTTATTACCTTTCGAATGCGCCGTTGGAAATCAAAGAAAAAACCTATAATTGCTTACACCGCCAAAGATTTGGATTCATATAATAAAGCCTTTGATTTCTTTGATAATGTTATTTTTGAAGGCTTTGAGCCATTACAGAAGTTTTAAGCATTACCTTTGCTTTTTTCATTAGAAAAAGGTAAGATTAATCCTGTCAAGCAAGGAGGAAGAACCAATGTATATCAAAGTAAATAGTGTTGAAGAATTTAATCGCATTTTGGCGGAAAATAAAGTAGTGATGGTGGATTTTTATGCCGACTGGTGTGGTCCATGTCGCATGCTCTCTCCGGCCATGGAAGAGATTGGGAATACGATGGCCGATAAGGTAGTGGTTAAGGTTGATGTAGATCAACTCAATGTGCTTGCTTACCAATATCGAGTGCAATCCATCCCTAATGTGGTTTTCTTTAAAGATGGGAAAGAAGTCGATCGTTCGATTGGTTTCCGTCCCAAGCAACATTTCATAGACAAGTTAAATAGTCTTGCATAAAAAGTTTAAAATAGAACAAGTATATGCTTGCAAGAGCGGCATAGTTTCGGTATAATAACTATTGCCGTGAATTGCAGGTGTAGTTCAGTGGTAGAACACAACCTTGCCAAGGTTGTTATGCGGGTTCGATTCCCGTCACCTGCTCCATTGAGTTTAAAAGCCCTTAGGAATTAAGGGCTTTTATTTTTATGATATATAATGTAATGATTATAATATATCTCTTTAATCTAGTTGCAGGGGAGAGATATCCTTTTGTAATTGATAAGATTATGTTATGTATCGGTATGAAGAATGTGAAAAAATCACCATATTAAATCGACAAAGTGAGGGTAGTCAATGAATGGGTTGCGGTTTTTTTGGAGTCCATAAATAACTTGGTTGCGTGTTTCTTCAAACTCGTCTACAGGATCATCAATATGCCATTGAAGCAAGGTTGACAATATCCCCATCTGATAGGTCGATGAAGTAGCTCGGTCCACTAATGTAAGATGAGGGTACATGATATCCATATAAAATAGAATTCTTGCGATGTCTCCGCGAACCTCTGTTCGCGGGACATAGGTCAGCGAAGAAGCAATATTATCAAAGCACTTGTTTCCTCTCGATGAATTGGTGTTCGGATTTGAGGGTTTTAAATTGTGCAAGTCGGAAGCAGCATTGGCTGTGCCATTGCTGGCGCTCACTCCTAGTAAGGATTGGGGCCACACATGTTCTCTATTCCAGGTAGTACCACTATCCCACGAACCAGATACCGAAGTCCCTAAATAGATTAAGAGAAGATTTCCTGATTTATTGGGATCAGCATCGGTATCATCCAATAAATAGCGCGCCTCTCCGTAAGTTTTAAGTCTCACGCCTTGATTGATAATGGCGTGCAACTCCGTAACAAGAGCGACTCCTTCGAGTCCTTCGGCGGAAGAATAGTAAGCCGACAGTTCAACAGGAAGTGGAGTGGAGTTTGAAGAAGAGACTTCAGAACTTGATTGAATGCTTGAATCGAAACTTGAATAACTCGAGATACTTGAGGTCGAGTCAAAAGACGAGCTTGGTTCACTTGAAGTCGAAACCATGCTGGAGACAGTACTAGAAGAAGTTAACGAAGAAGAACTAGTGGAATCCATACTACTACTTGTGGACGTCATTAAGTTGGTGCTTGAATCCGATGTTGAGGTGCTTGAGGAAGAACCTAATGGCGCACAAGCAGAAATAACCAATACAAGAAAGATTGGGAGAATGGACAAAAACGTTTTTACCTTTGGGGAAGTGGTCATTCTAGGGCTCCTATTCTTTGAGACTCATTTGTAGAGTAGCACGTCCATCGCTTAGTAGAAAATCACCCATTGCGCCTGTAATGATGGACCAAGAGGGGGGGACGTGTCCAATGTCTAAACCCGTAACAACAGGAATGGACAAGGGGTCAAAAATATCACGCAATACATCATCGAATGTAACATCAAAAGGCGTTTCTTGATTCGCTGGTCGCCCAAATAAAATGCCCTTGCATTCACGGAACCATCCTGCTTCTTTGAGTTGCCATAAGGAACGTAAAGTGGCAAGTGAAGAAAGCTCACTCGTTTCCAAAAACCAAAGGAATCCATCTTGATGATACCGAACAAGAAAGTCTGAAACGTGATCATAAGGGGTGCCGATAAGCATTGGGAGTAAATCAAGGCATCCCCCAATCAATCGCCCAGTGAGATGTAAAGATTCTTCATTCCGAAGGGAGCGGATTATTGTTGGTTCTGTTTTGTTATAAGGAGCCAAGGCGTTTCCTTGGAGAAACTTAAGATCATGGATCTCATAGGATGGATAAGAGCGAACAATAAAGTTATTTCCTCGCAATAAATTATAGGACTCAGACAAAGAGGGATCCCAAGGAATCATTCCGAACTCTGGGACATGAGGGCCATAGATTGAGGCAATATTCGCAAGGATAGGCAAAAGGAAAGTCAAAATAGTGTTATCAGAGTAACCCATGAACCATTTGGGATTAGGGTTATTAGTGATGATTGGCCAATTCAAATGAGGAAGAATTTCCATCATTCGCTCGCCACCTGCTGCCGATAATAGGATATCAAGCTGAGGATTCATCCAACAATTCATCCAGGCGTTCGCACGCTCTATTGCTGATCCACTTGCTGCTTTTTTAATGCCATGATTCACATTCTCGTCTTCAACAATCGAATGCCCAAAAGATTCAAAGATGCGACAAGCATTTTGGTAACGAGGATGGTAAGGATTTCCTTCAATGCCAAAGGAAGGCGACACAATCCCAATTTGGCCATCATTTGTTAGGAACTTTGGGTAACGCATAAACATCCCTCCAGCCTTACCATAATATCATAGAAGCGATAAAAATGGAATTTTAGCGAAGAAAATCTTTCTTTTTTTCTACAACAAGATTTGATATAGTTATACCAAGAGGTGATATGATGAAAATGATGATTATTGTATTGAACAATGAGGATTATCTAGATGATTTATTAAAGACCTTTCAAGATTTTGATGTTGGTGGGGCCACGATTATTGCATCTCAAGGGATGAACAGTGTCTTACACGATCTTCACCCTGAACAATCATCCATTTTTGCCTCGATTAAAGTATGGACCGAAAGTTTGCGGTCTGAAAATAAGACTATTTTCTTAGTCATTGAAGACGAGAAGGTCGAACCACTTTTTGAAGCGGTTGAGCGTGTTGTTGGGTCTTTGGATAAACCAGGAACTGGAATTGTCTTCACAATCCCAGTGGATCATGTACGGGGGTTTAAGCGCATTCAACAAGGCCCTCTTCGATAAACAATATTTATTAGACATTTCTTATCACACAAAAAGCTCCTTATGAACGTTTATCTTAAGGGGCTTTTTCATGAATTAATTCTTAGAAGCATGTTTAGGAGCTTTATTTCCCACCGGGGCTGCATAAATAATCATTTCATTCTCACCATCAAGTTGAAATAGTTGATCGGCTGCTTGTTGCGAATAGGATTCAATGGCACAAGTTCCAAGCCCAAGTATTTCGCAGGTTAAGTAGAGATTTTGACAAACATGACCCACATCAATGAGAATGTCTTTGACGGCATCATCAGGATATCTCCATTCCATCCGATATGGAGTTGCACTCCAAAAGAAGACCACCGATGCAAGATCGGACCATGGGCGATTTTGAGTTGCTTGATAGGCTAATTCAGTGATTTCTCCTTCAAGAAAAGTTATAAGTTCTATTTGGTGAGAGAGAGGAAGATAATGATAGATGCCTGGAGTTATTGATTCCACATATCGGATAATTAAATACGTTTCTAGTGCGTGTCGAGCGCCAGCAGAAGGCACGGTTCGAAGAGTTGCATAATGATTTCCTTTAACAGCCTTAATCCCTTGCGTATTCCACAGCATAAAGGATAATTGTTGCAAAGAAATCGATGTTCCAGAATAAAGGCGGTGCGATCTTCTTTGTTGAAAAAGGGTTAAAAGATCCGCATGAGGAATAAGGTTCTCAAACGTTTTTGGTAAATCAATTAACAATGAATTATGCGCTTCTTTGACGAGGGGGGGTTGAGGGAATCCACGTTTTTCATCATTATCTAATTCGTGATAGTTTCCTAGGGATCGGAGCATAAATCTCCACTCTGGTTTTGCTCGAGAAGGTCCATTTGGCATTGTATCATCTCCTTCAATTGATGTTGGATTTATTGTAGCATGTTTACAAAACAGAAACCAAGAAGAAAGATTGGCTCGTTGTTGTTGTCCACTTAGTTTTATGCTACAATGGCGCTAGTTTCAAACGCAAAGGAGTGGACATTATGGTAGAGTTTTTTCATGGGAATCGTTCTCACCTCTTCGGGAAAATAAAATCCAATTCCATGGTTTTATTGTCTTCTGGTCAACTGAGACATCGAACGGCAGATCAATCGTATCCTTATCAAGTAAACAAAAACTTCTATTACCTCACTGGAATTCGTCAGGCAAACATTACACTTGCCATGGTTAAAATAGGAGAAGAATGTGAAAATTTCTTGTTCCTAGATGAATATGACAGTCATTATGAAAAATGGATTGGTAAACGTATTACAAAGGATGAAGCATCGCTAATAAGTGGCATTCCAGTTAATCAAATATTTTTTCAAAAAGAATATGAAGCCTGGGAAAAGAATTTATTGGATAGCCAAGCCATCCACCATTGTTATCTAGACCTTGAGAAGCCCAATTTTATGTTTTATTCGTCTTTTGGACAGGAGACTTATCGACGGATACAAGCCTTAGCACAATCGATGGAATTGCTTGATGTCTATCCTCTTATTGTTGCTCAACGTATGATTAAGCAACAATATGAACTCGATCTTATCCAAGAAAGTATTAAAGATACTCAACTTGGAGTTGAAGCACTCCTGCGCAACGCCAAACCAGGAATGTTCGAATATGAACTCGAAGCTTATTATGATTATGTTGTAAAATCAAAAGGGAAAACAACGAGTTTTACAACTATTGCTGCTAGTGGAAAAAATGCCGTAACGTTGCATTATGAAGTCAATAATCAAAAGACCAGTGATGGAGATTTAATATTATTTGATTTGGGCGTTTCAACGCTTGAATACGCAAGCGATATTACTCGCACTTTTCCAGTGAATGGAAAGTTTTCGGACCGGCAAAAGATTCTTTATGAAATTGTATTACAAGCGAACAAGGAAACAATTGCAATGATTCGTCCAGGGTATACGTTGCGCCAAGTCAATGAGTTTACCAAACGTTTCCTTGCCAAAGCATGTCTTTCGATTGGATTAATCACCGAAGAGGCCCAAATCGATCAGTATTATTATCATGGCGTGTCACATTCATTGGGACTTGATACCCACGATCCATTTCTTCCAGATACAGTGTTAGCACCCGGTATGGTTGTAACGTGTGAGCCTGGCCTTTATGTGGCAGAAGAGTCCATTGGAATTCGCATTGAAGATGATGTTCTTGTTACTTCAAATGGCTCCATCAATTTGTCTTCCGACATTGCAAAGGAAATTGAGGATATTGAGCTTTTGATGCATAAGTAAATGTATAAATATTTCTTTCTTGACTTTTCATTCTATAGCCTTATAATAGTTTCATAAATGCAATGAAGAGAAGAAGTACTTGCCACATGATTTCAGCAAGTCGCCAAATGATGGAAGGGCGATAATCAATGAGTAAGGAACGCATCTTGGAGCACAACATGACCAATGGGAGTGTTTGCGTTACCCTGCGTTAAAGGGAAGAGTGCATCTGTAGTGATACAGGTGAACTAAGGTGGTACCGCGCGAATGAGCGTCCTTAGGCATTTTTGCCGGAGGACGTTTTTTATCCCTCTGGCCGTTTCATAGGAGGAAATATACATGAAACATTCAAAACAAGTTG
>CAZVZF010000019.1:0-13136 GCA_964631095.1 uncultured Eubacteriales bacterium | reverse complement strand
TTGGATACTTCAATATTTTAGCACACTTTGCGTGAAACGCAAGTGAAACTAACTAAACGAGTTCAGGATTAATTTTAACGGCTGGACCCATTGTGGTTGACGCAACAACGTTTTTAATGTATACGCCTTTGACCGCGGCTGGTTTTACGCGAATAATTGTGTCGCAGATTACTTTAATATTTTCTTGTAATTTGACATCATCAAAGCTGATTTTCCCAGCGATAACATGCAAATTACCTTCTTTATCAACACGATATTCTACTTTTCCGGCCTTAATTTCTTTAATGGCTTTCGCAATATCTGGTGAGACCGTACCAGTTTTGGGGTTAGGCATTAAACCTTTTGGGCCAAGTAATTTACCCATTTTCCCAAGTTCACCCATCATATCAGGGGTTGCAACAATGACATCAAATCCAAACCAGTTTTCGGTTTTGATTTTTTCTAACATGTCTTTTCCACCAACATAATCTGCTCCAGCTGCGGTGGCTTCTTCAACCTTACTAGTGATGGCTAAAACAACTTTCGTTTTCCCAGTCCCATGAGGAAGCACTAATGCTCCCCGAATTTGTTGGTCTGCTTGTTTGGGATCGACCCCTAAGTTAAATGAAATTGTTACTGTTTCATCGAATTTAGCGAATTTTACTTGTTTCATCGTTGCAATTGCTTCACTAATGGAATAAATTTTACCCTTTTCGATTTGCTTTTCAGCTTCGATGAACTTTTTTCCTTTTTTACTCATGTTCTATGTCCTCCTTTGTGGTATTTGCGGAGATAATCCTCCCACGCTTGAATGAAGTAAGTTATTTCTTGCTCATGCCTTCAACGACGATACCCATCTGACGGGCAGTACCTTCGACGATGCGCATTGCGGATTCAACATCAATTGCATTGAGATCCGGCATCTTGTATTCTGCAATTTTCCGAACTTCATCTGCCGAAATGGTTCCAACTTTTGTTTTGTTAGGTGTTCCTGAAGCAGTTTTAATGTTGGCTGCTTTTTTTAGAAGAACTGCTGTTGGGGTTGTTTTAATTATAAAACTAAAGGACTTATCTTCATAAGCCGTAATAATTACAGGTACAACTTCCCCCATGTTTTGCTTGGTCTTATCATTGAATTCCGTACAGAATTTTGGCATATTGATGCCTGCCGAAGCAAGCGCCGAGCCTGGTTTTGCTTGTCCTCCTGGAAGTTCCAGTTTGACAACTTTTGCGATTTTTTTACTCACGCGACACACCTCCTATAAAAAATTTCTTGTCCGTGCTGTGGTGCAAACAGATATATATCCTTCCACGCCGCAAAAATCCGCACAATCGTGCAACGATTATTGTATCGTGTTCGATAACCTAATGCAAGTGTTTTTGCCCAAATCGAGTGAAAAAGAGAAAACCTCTTAGATAAGAGGTTTATACTTTCTCAATATCAGCAAAATCAACGTCAAAGGAATTGGCGCGTCCAAAGAAAGTTGTTGTTACCTTTACTTTGCCATGATCAATATCAACATACTCAATCTTTCCAATTGTCCCCGCAAGTGGGCCACGAAGGACCTTCACTTCGGTACCAATTAGGTAGTCGTTATACATTTCTTTATTGATAATGCCAGCTTTCTTTAAGACTGTGTCAATTTGCTCTTTAGCAACTGGGAACGGCTTTGTTCCTCCACCCGAAGATCCAACGAAGCCCGTTACCCCCGGCGTATTTCGTACAATATACCAAGCATCATCAGTCATCACCATCTCTACGAATACATATCCTGGGTAAGTGTTCTTAATTTTAGTCTTCCCAGTTGGAATGCCCTCTTTTAAGACTGGTACTTCTTCTTCAGCAAGTAGAACTTGAAAGATGTAATCTTGCATCCCCATGCTTTCAATTCGTCTTTCCAAATTTGTTTTTACTTTATTTTCATGTCCCGAATATGTATTAACTACATACCATTGCTTTTCGCCTAATTTATCCATTTTTTCTCCTCCAGTGATCAGCGGAAGTTAATCATTTGCAACAACCGAATCACAAGATAGTCGGTGAGCACTAAAAACAAACCAAAGAACAAGGTATACCCAAGAACCGTAGCAGTATAATGTTGCAAATCCTCACCTTTTGGCCAACGAACTCGTTTGGCTTCGCGTAAGACCCCCGCAAAAAAATGCTTTACTTTTACCATTTGCTTGTCTCCTCCTACTTGCTTTCTTTGTGTGTTGTGTGGGTATTGCATTTTTTGCAAAACTTGACAACTTCAAAGCGTTCTTTTGATACTTGCTTCTGTTTCGTTGTTGTATAATTCCGCGACAAGCAGTTCGTACATACTAGAATAATTTTTTCGCGCATAGTAAAAACCACCTTCGTGCAAATAACTTTAACACAATGGTGGTTTTAAGTCAATCAACTGAGTCGTAATTAGTCAATGGACTTCAAATACTTTCGAAGTTTTCGACGAGCAGAAGCCAAAATATTGTCCACTTTCTTGACCGAGATACCGAGGTTTTTTGCAATTTCTTCATAACTGGCATTATGAAGACGCGCAATAATTACATATCTTTCGATTGGAGTTAACGTCATAAATCCGTCTTCAAGTTGATCAATTTGTTCGTTGAGAAAGTAGATTCGCTTGGGAGAAGAAGAATAGTGCTTGTCTTCAATACAATCAATGTATTCCATGGAATCCCCCGGAGCTACAGAAGCATCCAACGAAATGATGATGACCTCATTGTTGCCACCCATCCATTCCTTGAAACTTCGCTTCATTGAGTTTTCTATTATCACGCTTACATAAGCAAAGAATACGCCCATTTCATTTCGATAAGACTCGATTGATTGTAGAAAAGCATCCATAGCATTTTGAATCAAATCGGATCGGAACAATCCCCTTTCTTTTCGTTCATATTTTCTCGATATACTTATGAAAAGTGGCTTATAACGATTGAGTAAAATATTCATAGCATCAGGATCCCCTAAACGAATCATCATAATAAGTTCATCATCACTAATTAATAGTTCTTTACTGGTATATGTTAATTTATTTTCTATCATTTCTTTATCTTTGTTTCGCTTTATTCATTAAGCGAATCTCCTTTCTTTTTGTTTCCCATCGTATTAAGTGGAAACCGTGAATTATATATTTGATACAACAAGACTGCAGTGGCTACCGATGCATTAAGAGAATTGATTTTCCCGAGCATTGGTAATTTTACTTTAAAGTCACATTGTTCAAGAACTAACCGAGAGATTCCTTTTCCTTCGGAGCCAATAACTAAAAGAGTTGGCATTTGATAATCAACTTCTCGGTAATCGTTCGCGTTTGTTGCTTCGGCACCTACAACCCAGAATCCCTTTTCTTTTAAGCGTTGAATAGTCTGAGTCAGATTCGTAACTTGAATAACTGGAATAAACTCTATGGCTCCTGTAGAAACCTTTGCAACGGTTGCATTCAGTGGTGCGCTACGATGTTTAGGAACAAGTACCCCTTGAACCCCCATCGCTTCACAGGATCGAAGGATTGCTCCAAAATTATGGGGATCTTCGATACCGTCGAGCATGACTAATAAAGGATTCGAAACTCCATTGAGCAGTTTCAACAATTTGTCTAGCGAAGTGAATTCATAGGTTTTGATGCGTGCAACAATGCCTTGGTGCACAGCGCCCCCAGTCAGTCGATCCAACTCGGAGTCGCTCACTCGCGTTACTTTCATTGAGTCGAAAAGATTAATAAATCGGGCATCATTAAAGTGAGAACTAATTAGCACTTCTTCAATATCTTCCCCTTTATGCAATCGGGTCATGATGGTATTCTTACCAAAAATATACTGTGCCATCTTATTGCGTCCTCCTATATCGACATTTGAGTTACTATTACCTGCAACCTATAATAGGCCACGTTCAATGAGCTGCTGGCGAATTTCATCCGCATGTTCGTAATCTCCTAAGAGGTGAAGTTCTTCCCACTGCTGAAACAATTCAATGTCTTCCGTGGTAAGCACAACTCGTTCATAGAAAATTCCTAACAATGACAGCATCTCTTCGGCAGTATTAAAAAGTGTGGGGATTTTATCTCGACTATTCTTTCGTAATACAAGATTAATTTCTTTGATGACCTCAAAAAGAACAGTTAAAGCATTTGCAGTATTAAGATCATCAGCAAGAGCCTCTAAGAAACGATTCATAAGTCCGGTTTCGACAGTGTCAACATATCCAAGGTCAAATCGTTGCATGCGGATATTCGCCATTCGAATGGGATTAATGATCTTTGCCAATTCTTTTTTTGCCGTATCAAACACCGTTTCCGTAAAATTAAGCGGCGCTCGATAATGGCTTGTAAGCATAGCTAAGCGTAATACAGGTCCATCATATTCTTCTAATAAATCTTTTGCTAGCCGGACGTTTCCGATGGATTTTGACATCTTTACATTATCGATGTTAATAAATCCATTGTGCATCCAATAATTAGCCAGCGAATGTCCAAAACACGCTTTTGCCTGGGCAATTTCGTTTTCATGATGAGGGAATTTTAAATCAAATCCTCCACCATGAATATCGATTAGTCCATCTTCATAAATTTGATTGATGAGCACTACACATTCGGTGTGCCATCCAGGTCTACCTTCTCCCCACGGAGAATCCCAAGAAATACCTTCACTTGTTTTTTTCCATAGAGCAAAATCAAGAGGATTTTCTTTTTTCTTATTTTCCTCTACTCGTGCGCCTACTCGTAAATCTTCAATAGAAATATTAGCGAGTTGGCCATAATGATCCACCTTGTTTACTCGGAAATAAACATCCCCATCCACAGCATAGGCAAATCCCGTTTCTTCTAAACGTCGAACAAACGCAATCATCGAATCCATGTTATGGGTCACAAGAGGAGTGTAGGTTGGCCGAAGAGAACCAATTTTATCGGTACACATGAAATAGTTTTCCATGTACCGACGAGTTAACTCTAATTCTGTGGTTTCTTCTTCCTGAGCGGCCTTAATTATTTTATCGTCAACGTCGGTAATATTGGAGATGTAAGTCACCTTATAACCAATGTGAGTTAAGAAGCGACGCAAAACATCAAATGTTACTACTGGTCTTAAGTTACCAATATGAACATAGCCATAGACCGTTGGGCCGCAAACATACATTGATACTTCGCCCTCGCGAATGGGTTGAAACAACTCCACTTTATTGGTCATGCTGTTAAACAATTGAACTCGCACAGTAGTCGCCTCCTCTTGTTATTATGTAATTGGCTAATAGAGTGATTGCATCTTTTCTGTACCCTCAAAAAATACAGAAACTCTGCCGCAGTTGCGACAAAGCCTATAAATAGGATACCACGAAGTAACGAGAGAAACAACAAAAAGTCCTATTTTTTAATACTTTTTTGGTATGAGACTAAAAATGAAAACGGTGGAACAAATATGGGTAAATTCCTAGCCCAATAAATGCGATGAGAAAGTAACGTAGCAAGTGAAAAAGAGAATTATCTGGAAAAATGGCTTTTAACCCTAGTTGTAAACCAAGCAATAAGGATACCCCGAAAACCAAACGAACGGCTTTTTTCCACAGCGGTATTTGCATGGTAAAATTAACATACTTTTCTTCGAAGACTATTGCAGCTAGAAATCCCAAAAAGAGCCCATAAGATCTAAAGAAATCACCACTTAGAACATCACCACGAATCCCAAAATAGATTGCAAAAGGAAGAAAGATAGCGACCGTCATTAAAATTAACATTTGATGTTTGGAATAGGAGTCAAAGATATAGCTCCCAATAAGTGCAACTGCAACCCCGAGTCCAGCACCAATAATAACGTCGATAGGATAATGAACACCAAGGTAAAGTCTTGAGACAGCAACGAGGATAATTAGGACAATTGATAAAACCGTAAACCACGATTTTTTTATCTTATTCATCACTCCACCTAAAAAGGTAGAAATGTTTTGGGTATGTCCGCTAGGAAAAGAGTAACCACCTGCAGTTTCAGCACGAATCGTGATAATTCCTGGCTCACCAATAGGTCTTGGTGCTTGTACTAGATTTTTAATTACGGTGTTCAATGTCATGGAGGCAAGCATAATATATACAATTTTTTGACCAAATTTCTTGTTTAGGACGAGATAGATGAAAGCTATGGCGACAATTAAAAATTCTTCTTCGCCTAACATCGTAATTCCTTCGGCTACTCGATCAAGGATAGGTGTCATCGCTTGTTGAATAAAACGAATAATATTTAGTTGAAATTCCTTCATAATTCCACCTCTATTGTATTGTATCATGAATCTTATAAGGCTTCAAAAAACTTTTTGATTTTGACATTTTTGCCTACTTGCGCTACAATATTTTCAGCAGTCGGTCATTCGTCCGACAGGAGGCAATAATATGGCGGCCACCTTAAAAGCAGATATTCAAAAACGCATCATAGATATAACAACAAAATTGCTCGAACAAAATGGAATTGAGTCCATTACTCTAGCATCCATTGCTCATTATGCAAGCATTAGTAAAGGCACTATTTACTATTACTATCAGTCGAAAGAAGAGCTGCTTTTTGCAGTTACTGTACATTATTTGGATCGCTTAGCTGAAGATTTTATCGTTTGGATTGAAGATGAACATAAAGATACTTCTTTACATCGCTTAATCGCATATGTTCTTGAACGTGGCGCACATGGAAATCATGCGCGCCTTCATTTTTATTTATTACGTAATGTAACCAATAGTTCTGAAAATCTTCGCAGGAAATTCTTAGAAAAATATGATGAGTGGCGGAAATTACTTGGAGCAAAAATAAAACATCGTCTAATCCCTTCTATGCAAAACCATGCAGAAGAAATAGCCTCTCTTCTTCTTGCTTTGATTGATGGAATCATTACTCAAGATATGGTTTTTCATCAACCAATTGATACTCAATCTTTCAGTCTAATAATTAGTGATGGTAAGGAGATGATACAAAAATGAAACTTCAAAGATTGCAATCAAAGCTGCTTAATCTTCACCCCTCTTTTCAAGCAAATGAATTAGAGGATACGATTGTATTAACAGGTACTTGTGATGATTATACCCTTATTGTCCAAGCAGGAAAACTTGCTGTCGATAAAAGAAGATATCATGGAGTTGTCAATAAAATTCAACTTTCCAATACTCCTCCGGCAACCGTTCCCCCACCCGCATTTTTTGACCAAGCATTGGAAGGTATTTGTCCTGACGTCGTAATTATTGGTGGAGGAATTATTGGCTGTTCGATTGCTAGAGAGCTCAGTAAGTGGTCACTGAATATTTATGTCTTGGAGAAATCAAGCGATGTTGCAATGCATGGATCGTCCAGAAATGACGGTATGATTCATCCTGGCATTGATTTGACCCCCAAACTGAAAAAAGGAATATACAATCGTCGAGGCAATGAACTCTATTCCAAAGTTTCCTCTGAACTCCAGGTTCCTTTTGAGCGTCGAGGATCTTACCTTGTGTTTAATAAGGCATGGATGCGCATTGGCATGATGTTATATTTACGCTATAAATCCTCCATCAATAAAATCCCGATGGTTCGTTTTGTTACTCAAAAACAGTTGTTAGCAAAAGAGCCCGAAGTAGGCAAGCATTTTAAAGGAGCTGCATATTTCCCTAGTACTGGTTACGTCTCGCCATATCTAACGACAATCGCCTACGCCGAAAATGCAATCCAAAATGGCGTCATATTTTCCCTAAACACCACAGTACTTGGATTTTCAATCACAAAAAACAAGATTGAGGGCGTTCAAACGAACCGCGGAATGCTACACCCAAAAATTGTGATTAATGCTGCAGGAGTATTTGCTGATTTGATAGCTGAAATGGCTAATGATCGATTTTATACCATTCATCCTCGTAAAGGAACCATTGCAATCCTTGATAAAAAATCCGCTGGCTTAACTGAAACATCCATTGGCGATCCTTTTCATGATCCCCAGCGACAAAACACCAAGGGTGGTGGAGTTGTTCGTACGGTTGACCAAAACATTTTAGTTGGTCCTGATGCCTTTGAAACACCATTAAGAGAGGATTATACCACCGATAGAAAACAACTTGATCAATTGATTTCAAAGTTTACTTGGGTCACTCCAAATCTAAGTAAAAGTTCTATCATCACCTATTTCTCTGGGATTCGAGCTGCAACCTATGAGGAAGATTTTGTGGTAGAGACATCAAAGAAAATCGAAAATTTCATCCATGTAGCAGGCATTCAATCACCCGGGATAACCGCTGCACCCGCAATTGCACTTGATGTGGAATATATGACCATCAATATCCTGGGCAACTATCAAAAAGTATGTAAAAATCCTACGTATAATCCTTACAGGAAAAGCATTCCTAACCCACGGAATATGACTTCTTTTGAGAGAGAGCAACTAATTAAGAATGAACCTGAATTTGGGGTGATTATTTGCCGTTGCGAACAAATCACTAAAGGTGAAATACGTGCTGCAATCCGCAGCCCTCTGCCTGCAAATTCTCTCGATGCCGTCAAGCGAAGAGTTCGTTCTGGAATGGGAAGATGTCAGGGAAGTTTTTGTGGCCCATTGGTGCTTTCCATGATTGCTGAAGAGTTACGTGTTCCGCCCAATCAAATTGAGAAAAGTGGAAAAGGTTCTACAATTCTCTTTAATCCCACCAAAGGAGGGGAACATCATGAACTTCATCTATGATGTCACTGTTATTGGCGGAGGGCCTGCTGGACTAGCAGCAGCAAAAGGGGCAGCCGGTAAAGGTGCCTCGGTCTTAATCATTGAACGCGAATCTTTGCTAGGTGGCATACTCAAACAATGTATTCATGATGGATTCGGACTGCACCGTTATCACCGAACAATGACAGGACCGGAATATGCAGAAGCAGAATATCAAAATATCTCAAAGTTCCCTATTGATATTTCAACGGAAACCTATGTTTTACAAATCATTAAAAAAAGTGACTCTTATGAACTTCATACCACTTCAAAGCATGGTTTTCGCAGAGTTCAAACTCGAAATATTATCTTAGCAACAGGTTGTAGAGAGCGAACAGCAAGACAAGTTTTTATTCATGGAACGCGGCCAGCTGGAATATTTACTGCAGGGAGTGCACAATATTTCATTAATCGAATGGGTTATCTGCCAACCAAACGTTGCATCATACTAGGCAGTGGTGATGTTGGGCTGATTATGGCTCGTAGGCTTACTCTAGAAGGGGCAAAAGTGTTAGGTGTTTTTGAAGCAAAATCCGAACCTTCGGGCCTCACACGAAACTTGCATCAATGCCTCGAAGATTTTCAAATACCTTTGTCACTCTCCACAACCGTTACGAAAGTATTTGGAGAGGAAAGATTGAATGCAGTAGAGGTTTCCCAAGTAGATGCCTGCATGAATCCCATTCAGGGTACCGAGAAAATCATTGAATGCGATGGTTTAATTCTATCCGTAGGACTTATTCCAGAGAATGAACAAGCGGAACTTATTAACGTTCAAATGGATTCTTCTACCCATGGTCCAATTATTACTCAAGATTATATGACTTCGGTGTCGGGTGTATACAGTGTAGGCAATGCCCTTCAGGTTCACGATTTGGTCGATTATGTGTCGGAGGGTGCAGAATATGCAGGCATTGCAGCTGCTCAATCACAAAAAAACCAACCAATGATTCTCTCCATTCACAAAGGGAACGGTATTGCAACTTTAGTACCTCAATGCTTAAATATCAATCTTCCTTATCAAAATGTCATGACCTATTTCCGCGTCGATCGATCGTATCGAAGTGCAACACTAAAAATCTTTGTCAATAATCAACTTATCCTTTCCAAGCGACTGGTTAACGCTCGCCCACCAGAAATGGTTCGCATAGTAGTTCCGTATCCAAACTTATCAAAAGACAGTTCCATCCGTTGGATTTTAGAGGAGGATATACTATGAGCAAAGAACTAACATGCATTGTATGCCCTAATTCATGCCGACTAACTGTTCAACTTATTGATGAAAAGTGGAATGTAACAAATGCGCGTTGTCCTCGAGGAATTCCATTTGCAATTCAAGAAATGACAAATCCTCAGCGTACAATCACTTCCACAGTAAAGACAACATCGCCAAAATTCCCGCTCTTACCAGTAAAAACAAATGGTGAAGTCCCTCAATCCTTGGTGATTTCCATCATGGAGATTATTAACACTGTCGAAGTAAATGAATCAGTCCACATGGGAGATGTTATAATTAGTAATGTGATGAATACTGGAGTTGATGTAGTAGCGACATGTAATATGGATCAACCTTATGGAGGTGAACATAATGAAATCCACGAATCCTCTCATCTTAACATTTGATTGTGGCACCCAAAGCACGAGAGCTCTCTTATTTGATAAGCAAGGTACCTTAATTGGCAAATCACAAGTTCGCTTTGATCGACCCTATTTCTCTCCAAAACCAGGGTGGGCAGAACAAGATCCGAATTTCTATTATGAAAAAATATGCGAATCGGCTCAGCTTCTTTGGTTAAGTCACGCAGAATATTGGCCACAAATCATTGGTGTCACCATCACTGTTATGCGGGACACTTATGTATGTCTAGATGCTCAAAGAAACCCTCTGCGTCCTGCAATACTATGGGTTGATCAACGCCTTGCTTCTTTGCATAATCTTCCACTAAAACCTTCATCAGCTGCTCTTTTTCATTTGACGGGAATGAGTGACTGTATTGAGACCCTCCGACGTCAGGGAAAATCCAATTGGCTTATCGAACACGAACCCGAAATATGGACAAACACTGATAAGTATGTCCTTTTATCGGCATACCTTACTTACCGCCTAACTGGAGTATTAGTTGATTCCGTTGCTGCACAAATTGGCCATATTCCATTTGATTATAAACGGAAAAAATGGTACTCCGAAAAACACTATAAGTTCGGAATCTTTAGCATTGATCCTCATAAATTACCCGAATTAAAAGAACCAGGAGAAATATTAGGCAATATTAACGAACAAACAGCACGTGATTCTAAGATACCAATGGGCTTACCTCTTATTGCAACCGGTTCTGATAAGGGCTGTGAAACGGTCGGCTGTGGCTGCATCCATGAAGATGAAGCCAATTTGAGTTTTGGAACAACTTCTACTATTCAATGGATGCTTCGTAGATACATCGAACCACAAACCTTTTTGCCATCCTATCCTGCACCAGTGGCCGGTTTTTATAATCCCGAAATACAACTCTTTCGCGGCTATTGGATGCTTTCATGGTTTAAAAAAGAATTTGCTGAAAAAGAAGAAAAGGAAGCTAAAAAACTTGGGGTTTCAGCAGAGGAACTCTTGAATAAGCGTTTGCAAGAAATCCCTCCTGGCTCGGATGGTTTAATGCTTCAGCCGTATTGGGCGCCAGGAATAAAAAGTCCAGAAGCAAAAGGAATGGTTCTCGGTTTTAATGATGTTCATACTCGTATTCATATATACCGAGCAATCATTGAAGGCATTAATTACGGACTTCGGGACGGATTGACCAATGTTGAAAAGCGTATTGGGACAAAAGTAAAGCGATTAACTGTTTCCGGCGGCGGCGCAATTTCTGATATCATTTGCCAAATTACCGCTAATATGTTTGGATTACCTGTCCGTAGAGTGCAGACTTATGAAACATCTGGACTTGGTTCCTCGCTCGTGGGCTTTCTTGGTTTAAATGAATTTGAAAGTTATGAAGAGGCCATAGAGTCCATGATTCATCATGATATTGAGTTTACTCCTGAACCTGAAACTTTCAGGATATATGATGATCTGTTTCAAAAAGTATATCGAAAAATCTATCATCGCCTTAAGCCATTATATCGTGAAATTCGCAATATCAATGAGCACTTTTTTGAAAAGGAGGAAGATGAATGAGTTCCAATTATAAAGGGTTCCGTCCAGATTGGCATGTGGCCCCTCCCCCTGCTCGATCGTATCGTTCTATTTTTAAATGGGGGGATCCTAAATATAATCGTATCCCAAAAGAATCTCTGTATCGCATGATGAAAGAAACTTTTCACATGACCGATGATGATTTTAAAACGCCAAGAGATCTTGGCTTAGAGCCTGTTGAAGTCCATCAACCTTGTTCGATTCCTCCTAATATAATCGAATATCTCACCCGGATAGTTGGCGACAATGACATTAAGACAGATGAGTATACACGTCTATCTGTTGCCTACGGGAAAACCATGTATGACTTATTGCGTTTACGAAAACACATTGTTGAAAACATCCCTGAAGCGGTTCTTTATCCTGATTCAAAAAATGAAATCGAAAAAATTGTTGCACTATGTACTTCGCACCAAATCCCTATTTATGTTTATGGGGGAGGAAGTTCTGTGACACGGGGTACAGAGTGTATGCGTGGTGGGATTTCTCTTGACCTTCGCCCCAATTTTAATAAAGTCATCGAATTTAATGAAACGAATCAGACCATTACAGTAGAAGCGGGAATGAGTGGTCCAAAACTTGAACAAATTTTGAATCATGCTCCATCTCTTTATGGCGCTAAAAGGTCTTATACGTGTGGACATTTTCCTCAATCCTTTGAATACTCTGTTGTAGGAGGATGGGTAGTTACACGAGGCGCTGGTCAAAACTCCACTTATTACGGAAAAATTGAAGATTTAGTTCTAGGGCAAGAATATGCTACTCCAATTGGTACGATAAAAAGCGATTCGTATCCCCGAAAAGCAACTGGCCCCTCCATTGATCAAATTATGATGGGGAGCGAGGGAGCGTTTGGTGTGCTTACACATGTAACTTTGCGTTTCTTTCACAATAACCCGAAGAATCACTTGCGGTTTTCCTACATGTTCTCTTCTTGGGAGAATGCAAGAGACGCAGCCCGGGAAGTAATGCAAGGTGAATTTGGCATGCCCTCTGTATTCCGTCTCTCCGACCCAGAAGAAACGGATATGATGATGCGTCTTTACAATATCGATGAAACCCCCCTTGAACCGTATTTGAAGTTAAGAGGCTTTGAGCCAATGAAGCGATGCCTATTACTTGGTTTTACGGACGGCGAACGAGGTTTTTGTCGAAATGTAATTCGAAACATCCGTCGCATTTGCCGACAATACGGAGCCATCTCTCTTACAGGATACCCAACAAAATCTTGGGAAAAAGGACGTTTTACCGACCCATATCTTCGAGACACAA
>CAZVZF010000018.1:0-13365 GCA_964631095.1 uncultured Eubacteriales bacterium | reverse complement strand
CCCTAGTTCAAAAAAACGCAGACTTTCAATCGTATCCCCAAAAAATTCCATCCGAAGCGGGGCTTCTTGATTCACACTAAAGATATCCAAGACACTGCCACGAACTGCGTATTGTAAGGAGTGTTCGATTTTGTTACTACGTTCATAACCAATGGCATGCAAGGTGTGTAGCAACGCCTCACGAGCGATGGTTTGCCCGACCTTTAACGGAAAGGTCGCTGCATCAAAACGAGCGACAGGTGCGAGATAACGCACGACTGCTGCTGTATGCGTCACTACAATTCCCTTGTAACCTTGGCGTAATTGACTAAGTACAAAAACACGCTGAACGACCATTTCGGGAGAACTTGCTAAAGCTTCAATACGAAACGATTCGTCCGCAGGAAAAAGCAAACACTCTTGGTCCGCCAAAAGAGTTTGCAAACGTTCGTGCAGTCGTTGCGCCGCATAGAGATTGCTTTTGACCACAATCATAGGCTCGGGATGTTTCCGATAGGCGGCCGCAAGTAACAAAGCTTCTTCCATGGTTTCGCTGCATACCACTGTTTGGCGAGGGGTAAAAAAAGCCCGCACCGCAGGAGTCGTTTGCAACCGTTCAATCAAGGCTTTCATTCCGCATCACTACCATTACGATTGAAATGGGACATCACAAGATTAAAAGGAAGAGTCAAAAACTCAAGAAGAGCGTTATGGGCTTCTTCCAACAAAGGCTTGATCACTTCGCGTTCGGATTCTTGAAACGATCCTAACACATAATCGCGAGAATCAGGATAGGCGCTTCGGCCAATGCCAATGCGCATCCGCTTAAAATCTTGGGTTCCTAAATGTTGGATGATATTTTTCATCCCATTATGTCCCCCTGCTCCTCCTTTGGTACGAAGGCGCAATTTCCCAAGAGGTAAATCCATATCATCATAAATAACGAGAATATCTTGAGGGTCGATGCGGTAATAGCGGATCACCGATTGAACCGCTTCTCCCGATAGATTCATATAAGTATGAGGTTGAAAGAGCAAAAAATCTTCCCCCGCATAACGCCCCCGATATAAGACGCCTCGATGGGCATTCTTTTGGGAAAGTGGCGGGTGTTTCACCAAAAAATGATCCACCACCATAAAGCCTACATTATGCCGTGAAAACAAATACTCCCGGCCTGGGTTTCCTAGTCCGATGATTAATTTCATTGTGCCTTTCTCCTCCTAGCTGCTCGTTTATAATTTTTTTAACGCTGCCACCTCTTGGGCAGTCAAGGACCGTAACTGACCTTGATAGAGCCCCTTCGTCGAAAGGCCCGCAAACGATTCCCGATGCAACTTCACAACTTCATAGCCAATCGCTTCGAACATGCGCTTCACTTGATGATTGCGACCTTCATGAAGGACCAACTCAACAATGCTATGTCCTTGTTTTTCGTTGAGTTTGATCAAACGGGCATAAGCAGGAGCCGTCATACCATCCTCAAGCGTTAACCCCGTCCGTAAAGGAGCGAGTTGTTTGTCTTGCAACAATCCTTTGACGGTCGCCACATAAACCTTCTCAATTTGGTGACTGGGGTGCGTTAAACGATTGGTTAAGGCCCCATCGTTGGTTAACAACAAAGCTCCCGTCGTATCAAAATCCAACCGTCCCACTGGATAGACACGCCCACTTTTTTCCGGCAAAAAATCCATCACCGTTGGCCGTCCCCGATCATCTTGGGAAGTGGAAACGGTATTACGTGGTTTATTCAATAGATAATAGACTTTTCGTTCTTGTTGAAGGGGTTGTCCTTCAATATGAATGACATCACTCGGGGATACCGTTGTCCCCAAAGTGGTCGTAACCACACCATTGACTTGAACTTTTCCTTCCGTAATTAACAGCTCCGCTTTGCGTCGCGAGCAGTAACCTGCTGCTGCAATGACTTTTTGTAAACGTTCCATCCCATTCCTCATTTCATGCGCTTTTGAAGCGCTTGAAGCCATGCTTCAATGTCTTCAGTCCCACGATGGGGAAGTATAATTTCGTGCTCGCGGATACGAGCATCTCGGCCAAGGACCTGTTGGAGTGCTTGCTCCAAAGAGGTGGCTTGTTGTTGGGTTTTGTGTGCTTTTTGACGAGCGACCAAGCGTTCCGCCGAACGAACATTCAATTTTTCAGCCATCATCGTTTGAGCCAAAGCGCTGGCTTCGGATTCTGAGAGCCCTATCAATGTCCTTGCATGCCCCATGGTCAATTGGTTGTTCTCCAACAACGATTGAATGGATTCTGGTAAATCCAGCAATCGTAACACATTGGCCACATAAGGTCTTGATTTGCCAAGTTTCTTGGCCATTTGTCCTTGGGTCATCTTTAAATTCTGGATAAGATTCGCATAGGCGCGCGCTTCTTCAATCGGGGTTAAATCTTCTCGTTGAATGTTTTCAATGAGCGCCACTTCCATCATTGCGGCATCATCAAAGTTTTCCAACACAGCAGGAACTTCCTGAAGTCCACAACGGAGAGCCGCTCGATAGCGACGTTCGCCTGTGACAATCTCATAATGGCCCTCATGGGGTCGTAACAAGATGGGGGTAAGAATGCCGTATTGACGGATGGAGGCGGCAAGTTCTTCTAGTTTGGTTTCATCGAATTTTTTTCGGGGTTGATACGGGTTCGGAACGATATGATCCACTGCAATGGTGAATTTTGTCTTCTGGGGATCTTGTTGAAGGAGTTCCAATTGCTCTTGCAATTCAAACTCTTTGAAAATATCGCTAAGCCCTTTCCCGAGCCGCCGCTTCTCGTCTTGCTTTTCCGGCATTTTTGATCACCTCTTTTGCCACATCAAGGTATGCTTTGGCCCCCGATGCTTGAATGTTGTATTCAATAATGCTCTTCCCGCGAGAGGAGGCTTCCACTAATTTAATGTTGCGTGGAATCCCGATGCGATATACTTTATCTTTGAAGGTTTGGCGGACATCTTGCTGCACTTCCACCGAAAACTTGGTACGAAAATCACACATAGTCAATAAGATTCCTTCAATTTGAATGGTAGGATTTTCACTTTGTTGAATTTGCCGAATGGTGTTGAGCAGCATGACAATGCCTTCCATGGAATAATATTCACATTGCATGGGAACGAGGACACTATCTGCCGCAGTGAGAGCATTGAGACTTAGCAACCCTAAAGAAGGGGGACAATCAATAAAGATAAAGTCATAATCCTCCTTGAGAGGCAGCAACGAACGTTTTAAGAGTTGAAACCGATCGGGATATTGATGATACTCCAAATCCAGGTGCGCCAGTTCCAACGATCCTGGTAACAAGAAACATTTGGGCAACGCCGTTTGATGAATAATTGCTCGTGCGGGACATTCTCCTCGCATGACATGATAAATACTTTGTTCCATCAAGGTTGCATCAAATCCAATTCCTCGGGTGGAGTTGCTTTGTGGATCAATATCCACTAGCAACACCTTTTTACCTAGGTATGCAAGGGCAGCGGATAAGTTAATCGCGGTGGTTGTTTTCCCTACCCCACCTTTTTGATTGGAAATGGCAATAATCCTTCCCATAGCTTCCGCTCCTTTCATGACAATGGTCTTTGCTTTATTTTCGCATATTTACGCGGATAAGCAAGTGCATGCTTTTTTTCTTTGATCAAGTAGACATTGAACCGTTGTTCGTGGTTCGTGGGTAATTCATACGATTCTACGCGTTCCAAGCGATAGCCCAAGAGGCGAATGGCTGCTTGTGCTTCTTGAAGTTCTTGGAGATAATTGGGACCTTTCATCGCAATAACAGTTCCCCCTACCCGAACAAGGTTCGCCACTAATTCCAATAAAACGGTCAAGGAGGCAACCCCCCGCGCGACCACCACATCAAAGGGGGCCTTGTGATATTCTTCGGCTCTTCCTTGTTCGGGTTGAACATGAGACAAAGACAGCAAGCTTGCCAACTGACGTAGCGATTCCATCTTTTTCGCTGTGGCATCCAAGGGGACAAGTTGAATGCTAGGAGCAACCAAGGCTAAGGGAATCCCAGGAAATCCCGCACCTGCTCCCACATCACACACCCTTTGGGTCGACCATTTCATTTGCCAAGCAAGCGAAAGAGAATCATAAAAATGTTTTTCATAAACTTCTGCTTCTTCGGTAATCGCCGTTAAATTGTATTTGGCATTTTCTTGAATCAACCATTCATAATACTGGTGGAATTGATGGCGTTGGGCATCGGAAAGAACCACTCCTTGTTGAGCAAGGGCCTCCCACCATTGCGCTTCAGTCATTCGAATCACGCTCCTTCATTTTCAAATAAAAGAGTAAGGCATGAATGTCTGCAGGATTTACTCCCGAAATACGAGATGCCTGGCCAATGCTCAACGGTTTCACCCGATTCAACTTTTGACGAGCTTCATTGGCAAGGTTGGGAACATGTTGATAATCAATTTCCGCAGGAAGTTCCATCACTTCAAGCCGTTGTTGATTTTCCGCTTCCATGCGTTGTTTACGGATGTACCCTTCATATTTTATTTCTAAGGCTGCTAACTGTGCAGATTCCAACGAAGTGGGCCGCTCCCCATCAAGATAAGGAAGGAGAAATTCTACCTTTATTTCAGGTCTTTTTAAGAGTTCAGCTGCCGAAGAACTTGTGGCAATCGGCGCCCAACCTTGAGCGACCATTGCCAAAGAAAGGGGATGTTTGCTACTGAATCGCGCTTGTTGAAAAAGCGAAATCCACGCAGCTATTTCATTTTGTTTCTTTTGATAATCTTGATAAACTTGCTCCGAAACAAGCCCTAACCTCCAACCATACTCTCGTAAGCGTCGATCCGCATTATCATGGCGCAGCAACAAACGAAATTCCGCACGAGAAGTCAACAAGCGATAGGGTTCTTTGGTACCCTTGGTGACCAAATCATCAATCATCACCCCAATATAGGCCTCATCTCTCCGTAATATGAAAGGAGGTTTCCCTTGGTGTTGTAACACCGCATTGATGGCTGCTAGGAGCCCTTGGGCAGCCGCCTCTTCGTATCCGGAAGTTCCATTAATCTGCCCCGCACAATACAAACGCTCCACCCGTTTGGTTTCCAAAGTTGGCCGTAAATCCAACGGGTCAATGGCATCGTATTCAATGGCATACGCATATTTCACAATTTCACATTGCTCCAACCCAGGCAAAGTGCGAATCATTTCATCTTGCACCTTTTCGGGCATTGAGGTAGAAAAACCTTGAAGATACCAGGTATCCAAATGCTTGGACTCGGGTTCCAAAAAGAGTTGATGACGTTCTTTGTCAGCAAACCGAACGACTTTATCTTCAATGGACGGGCAATAGCGTGGACCCACTCCTTCGACAATCCCGCCATACATGGCGGATTCAGTTAAGTGTTCCCGAATTAAGGCATGTGTTCGCTCTTGGGTATGAATGAGATAACAAGGAGATTGTTCTGCAAGGGGTAAGATTGCTTGAGTCTCATAGGAAAAGAATTGTTGATCGGTGGTGCCATATTGAGGCTCCATCGTACTGAGATTGACGCTTCCTTGACGAATGCGAGGTGGCGTTCCTGTTTTTAAACGTTGTAAAGTAAAGCCCAAACGACGCAATCCATCCGACAAGCCAATCGCGGCTCGTTCGCCATCTGGCCCCTCTTCTTTGATGGTATGCCCACGAAGAATGCGACTTTGGAGCGAAGTTCCCGTGGTTAATATGACCGCAGCGGCATCCAGCGTTGAGCCATCTTCCAACTGAACACCGACACACCGGCCTTCCCGTACCAAAAGATCTGTCACCATCGATTCGACGATGGTGAGCTTCGGTGTGGTTGCTAAAACATGTTGCATATATTCTTTATAGGCGATTTTATCAGATTGCGCCCGTAAGCACTGGACCCCGGGTCCTTTGGCGGTATTTAACATCTTCATTTGTAATAACGTAGCATCGGCCGCCTTGGCTATTTCTCCTCCAAGGGCGTCAATTTCACGCACAACCACCCCTTTGGCAGGACCGCCAATGGAAGGGTTGCATGGCATCATGCCAATTTGTTGGCGATTTAAGGTCACTAAAACAGTGGTATAGCCGAGCCGTGCAGCCGCAAGTGCTGCTTCGATACCAGCATGTCCACCCCCAACAATGACCATGGTTTCATTCATATGTTTGCTCCGTTGGACTACTGTCCGCCCATGTGGCGACGGATGAATTCACTTTCGAGCGCCAAATCCAAACGAGGGAATAATGCTGCTGCTTTTGTTACGACCGCACCATCCATTCCATGCCAATCAAACGCATGGTCATAATGGGAATCGGTAATGCCAAAACTTGCATACACACGTTGGGGGGCATCGATAAGAAAGGGAGAAAGCAGAATCGTTCCTGCTTTAATAACTAATGTTAGATGCGTAAGGACGGATTGCAATGCGACGGCTTGGTCTGGATCCTTGGCAAGCGCCCATGGTTGGGTGTCATCAATGTATTTGTTGGCTTTGGATAACAGTTCAAAGGCCGCGCGTGCCCCTTGGTCAATATGGAAGGCATCCATGGCTTGTTCGTATTGCGCTTTAGCTTGGAGCATTGCTGCCTCCAAATCAGCATCAAAAGGCGTTTGACAGCCTGCATAGGCGGGGACAATTCCTTGGGTATATTTTTGAATCATCGCGGCAGTGCGACTCACTAAGTTTCCATAATTGTTGACCAAATCCGTATTCACATTCTCTAAAAATAATTCCGGGGTGAACAACCCATCTTGGCCAAACGGAATACAAGTGGTTACAAAATAACGTAAAGCATCCAATCCGTAACGAGCAATGAGCATTTCAGGATATACCACATTTCCAACCGATTTGGACATCTTTCCATCTTTCATCACAATCCAGCCGTGGGCAAAAATCTTGGTGGGGAGAGGCAACCCAAGTGCCAACAACATGATGGGCCAATAGATCACATGAAAGCGGACAATTTCTTTGCCCACGACATGCAGAATTTCATGGTCTTCATCGTTATGCCAATAGCGATCAAACAAGTTGGCACTATCGTTCTTATAACCCAAAGCACTGATGTAATTGGATAAGGCATCAATCCAAACATACACCACATGTTTGGGATCTTCTTGAACCGGAATTCCCCAATCAAAAGATGTCCGTGAAACGCTTAAATCTTCCAATCCTGGCAAGAGAAAGTTATTCATCATTTCGTTCTTCCGTGATTCGGGCTCGATAAATCCTGGATGATCGTTGTAATACTGAATCAACCGATCGGCATATTTGCTCATCCGAAAGAAATACGTTTCTTCCGACGCTCGATACACGGGGCGCCCACAATCGGGGCAAAGATGTCCTTCATGAAGCTGACTTTCGGTCCAAAAAGCTTCACAAGGGGTGCAATACCATCCTTCGTATTCGCCTTTGTAGATATCTCCTTGCGCCAAAAGTTGCGAGAAAATAGCGGAAACCGTTGTTTGATGGCGGGCTTCCGTCGTGCGAATAAAATCGTTGTTTTGGATGCGCAGCACCTGCCACAAATTTTGGATATGAACGACTAAGTCATCCACAAAAGCTTGCGGAGTAAGCCCAACAGCTGCTGCCTTCTTTTGCACTTTTTCGCCATGTTCATCCGTACCGGTTAAATAATAGACATCATACCCACGCATTTTTTTATAACCAGCAATGGTATCACAAATAATGGTCGTATAGGCATGACCAATATGGAGATTGCCGGAAGTATAGTAAATCGGGGTTGTAATATAAAAAGTTTTTTGTTTCATCACGAATCACGCTCCATCGTATGTATCATTGTAGCACAACCATCATTGGAACGCATTAAAAAACCACACGAAGAAGCAGAGCGAACGTGGTCATTTCTCTCGACGTGAAACAGGGTGTGAAACGGAAAAAAGGCTCGTTCTTCTACTTTCTTCCTGCCCTAGTGAATATCAGTTGACAAGTCTTTTGAAAATGAATAGAATAGTAAAATAGTTAACCGGTTAACTATTAAGGAGGCGACCCTATGGAACGTAAACGTTTGATGCATCGAATCAACCGCCTCAGTACCGTTCATCGTTTGACAGTCTTCAAGATTGTCAATGCTTATGGACTTCATCCGGGGCAGTTTCCCATTTTAGAATTTATCCGCCAGCATGAACCATGCACCCAAAAAGATATTGCTGACTTTTTGCGAGTTAGTCCTCCCTCTATTGCAGTATCGGTACGCCGCATGGAAAAAGTCAATCTCATTGAACGAACTTCTGATCCCAGTGATCAGCGGTTCAATCGCCTTTCCATTACCCCTTGGGGACGGGAAGTGGCCACAAAGGCCATGGCCGAATTTAGTGCTCTGGATGAACGCTTGTTCGCAGCCTTTACCACCGAAGAATATCAACAATTTGAACAATACTTGGAACGCCTCATTCAACGTCTCGATGTCCAGGAATTCCAAGATGCCACCTATTTTAGTTTGATTCAACAAGAAAAAGAAATTCGTCGCAAAGCAGAGGAGGAATCATCGGATGATTAAACAACTCGCCCCTTTTGTGGGGCAATACAAACGCTATGCCATTCTCGCTCCAATTATGGTCGTATTAGAAGTCTTATTTGAAATTGCCATTCCATTTATCATGTCCTTGTTGGTCGATGTTGGCATCGCCAACGGTGATACCAGCTATGTTTTGCAAATGGGCGGATTGATGGTCTTACTCGCCGCCTTAGCCTTGCTTTCAGGGGCTATGTCGGCCCGTTATGCGGCACGGGCTTCCGTGGGTTTTGGTGCCAATTTACGGGAAGGATTATTCAACAAAATCCAAGATTTCTCCTTTAAAAACCGTGATCGCTTTACCACCCCATCGCTCGTCACTCGTCTCACCACGGACATCACAAGTATTCAAAATGCTTTTATGATGTCGTTGCGTTTATTGTTCCGTGCACCAGTCATGTTAATCAGTTCTTTAATCATGGCTTTTTCCATCAATTCATCCTTATTTACCGTCTTTTTAGTGGCGGTTCCTATTTTAGGATTGAGCTTCTTTATCATCATTACCTTAGCGTTCCCTCGCTTTCAAATCTTGCTAAAGAAATATGATCTTCTCAATGCTTCGATTCAAGAAACCTTGATTGGTATCCGAGTCGTCAAAGCCTTTGTTCGGGCTACGTTCGAAAAGAAGAAATTTAAACAATCCAACGATGAATTGGCGGAGGCCGGTTTACGAGCGGAAAAAGTCGTCATTGCTCAAATGCCTATCATGCAGATGGTTATCTATTTAACCATCATTGCGATTTTATGGTTTGGGGGCAATCTGGTTATCAACCAAACGATGCTCACCGGTCAACTGTTCAGTTTCATTGCCTATGTCAACCAAATCCTCTTTTCCTTAATGATGATTGCGATGGTCTTCATCAATCTTGTGTTATCCAAAGCGGCCATGTCTCGCTCGGTGGAAATTCTCAATGAAGTCATTGATATTCGCGATGGCGAAGGCGATCCCACCTTACAACCTCGGGATGCTTCCATTGAGTTTCGCAACGTATCGTTCCGTTACAACGATTCCTCCGCGAGTCCCGTACTACAAAACATCAATCTCTCCATCCGCAGTGGTGAAAAAGTCGGGATACTCGGAGGAACGGGCTCGGCCAAATCCACCTTAGTTCAACTTATCCCGCGTCTCTATGATGTCACTGAAGGATCGGTTCTAGTGGGGGGACACGATGTCCGCGAATATGCCCTCGATACCTTACGCGAGGCCGTCGGCATGGTCTTACAAAAGAATGTCTTATTTTCTGGAACCATTAAAGATAATCTCCGTTGGGGAGACGCCAATGCGAGTGATGCAGCAATCCAAGAAGCGGCCCGTGCTGCTCAAGCCCACACGTTCATTGAATCCTTTCCTGATCAATATGAAACCAAGTTGGAACAAGGTGGCGTAAATGTCTCAGGGGGGCAAAAGCAACGTCTGACCATTGCCCGGGCATTATTGAAAAAACCTAAGATTCTTATCCTTGATGATAGTACCAGCGCCGTCGATACTGCTACCGATGCTAAAATTCGGGAGGCCCTACGCCAACAAGCGAGTGATACCACCTTACTAGTCATCGCTCAACGAATTACCTCCGTGATGGAGATGGATCGTATTGTCATCTTAGACGAAGGGCAAATAGTTGGAATCGGTACCCACGACGAGTTAATGGCAACCAATGCCATCTATCAAGAAGTCTATCATTCTCAACAGAAAGGAGAGCAATAAGTATGGCCAATAAAGAAGTACGTCCTCATGGCCGCGTGGGCTTCCAAGCGGGGATGAAACGCCCCAAACACATGAAGAAAACGCTACGTCGCTTGTTCTCTTATCTGACTGCCAAACCCATTACCTTCGTTTTTGTGGCAATCTTCATTCTCTTGAGCTCAGGTGCCGGAATTGCTGGAACCTATTTGCTTAAACCCATTGTCAATACCTATATTGTTCCCTTCATTGGCGGATCTCCAACCAGTGAACAATTGGCACCTTTTATTACCATGTTATTGGTAATGCTCCTTATTTACTTGGTCGGAGCGCTTTCCACCTATGCCTACAATCGCATCATGGTGGTGATTGCGAATCGCTCCTTAAACACCATCCGCCGCACCCTATTTGATAAAATTCAAAGTTTACCCCTTTCCTATTTTGATCAACGAACACATGGCGAAATTATGAGTCGTTTCAGTAATGATGTGGACACCTTACGCGAAGCCGTCAGTAGTGGCCTCGCTCAATTGTTTGTGTCGGCATTAACCATTATTGGAACTTTTGTCATGATGCTTGTCTTAAGTCCTTTGCTAACAATCTTAATTGTCGTGATGCTCTTTATTATGTTTATGACTGTCAAAACAATCGGTGGACGTTCACGCAAAATGTTCCAAGCCCAACAACAAGCAGTGGGCGAAGTCAACGGCTATGTGGAAGAACTGATTGAAGGGCAAAAAGTGGTGAAAGTCTTCCGCCATGAACCGGTCGTCAAGCAAGAATTCCATGTATTAAATGATCATTTACGAACGGTTTCGACTCAAGCCCAAACGTTTGCAAGCATGCTCATGCCCATTATGATGAATTTGTCTTACATCAACTATGCACTAACCGCAGTGGTGGGCTCTTACTTTGTGATTCTTACTCTTGTCGATATTGGAACTCTCATCTCTTTCTTACAATTTACCCGCTCCTTCTCGATGCCTATTAATCAAATCTCGCAGTTGTTCAATATGATGTTAGCAGCTCTTGCTGGTGCCGAGCGCATCTTTGAGGTCCTCGATGAACAACCAGAAGTCGATGAAGGAACCGTCACGTTGGTTTATGTCTGTCCCCAAGCGGATGGTACCTTGCAAGAATGCGACACCTTTCGCGGTAATTGGGCATGGAAAGTTCCCACTCCTTCCGGAGTCTTCTCCTATGTCCCCGTGAAAGGCGATGTTCGTTTTGAACATGTTCATTTCGGTTATGAATCTGGAAAACCGGTGTTAAACAACATTTCTTTGTACGCCAAACCTGGTCAAAAGATTGCTTTTGTAGGTTCTACCGGAGCCGGGAAAACAACCATTACCAATTTAATCAATCGCTTCTATGACATTGAACAAGGGACTATTACCTACGATGGTATTGACATCAAACTTATTCAAAAAGATGATCTTCGTCGATCCCTAGCAATGGTCTTACAAGACACCCACTTGTTTACGGGAACGGTGAAGGACAACATCCGCTATGGAAACTTGGATGCCACCGATGAAGAAGTCATTGCGGCCGCTAAACTTGCCAATGCGGACTTCTTTATTCAGCACTTACCGCAAGGTTATGACACCATGCTCACAGGAGATGGAACCAACTTATCCCAAGGACAACGCCAACTACTGGCCATTGCGCGAGCCGCAATTGCCAATCCTCCCGTGCTCATTCTTGATGAAGCCACGAGTTCCATTGATACGCGCACCGAAGCCCTCATTGAAAAAGGAATGGACCGTCTCATGCAAGGGCGTACCGTCTTTGTCATCGCCCATCGCTTGTCCACGGTTCGAAATGCCAATGCCATCATGGTGTTGGAGCATGGCGAAATCATTGAACGGGGCGACCACGATGACTTATTGAAGCAACAGGGGAAGTACTATCAACTCTATACCGGACAGTTTGAACTCGCATAAGCGAAGCAAAAAGGGCTTTTTCTCAAATTAAAGCCCTTTTTCACTTTCTTTTTATGAAAAATCATCTATAATTAAAAAACAACGAAAGGGGAAATATGAATGATTCATTCCGAACTCGCCACACGTGTATTGCAAACCGCTCTCCGTACCGGAGGCGACTTTGCCGAACTGTTTCTTGAAGAAACCGATGCTTCCAATATAAAATACGAAGATGATAGTGTAACCGAAGCCAACTCGACCATTGTCTATGGCGCTGGCTTACGCATTTTAAAAGGTCTCCAATCCGTCTATGGCTATACCAATGACCTTACACCCAAAGGTTTAAAGCAGTTAGCTCGCACCCTAGCGGCCCGATATCGTGGAAAACCCTCCACCAATGTTCAACCCTTTGTCGTTGATTCAACCCCAAGTCGTCATGAATTTATCCGCTATGGGGATAACATGAAAGCCAAAGACAAAGCCAAACTGGCCCGTGTCGCCTACCAAGCAGCCAAAGGAAAAAGCCCTCTCGTTAAAAAAGTAGCGATTACTCTCTTGGACCGCGTCCAACGCGTGACCGTTATCAATTCGGAAGGTCGGTGGGCATCCGATTTGCGGGTACGGGTTCGCATGGGCATCATGGTCGTTGCCGCAAAAGATGGCGTGATGGAAACAGCCTTCAATGGGCCTGGTGCACAAATGGGTTACGAATTCTTTGATACCATTGATCTCAAGGCCATCGCCAAAGATACCCAACGGATGGCCATTTCCGCTTTAAGTGCTCAAGAATGTCCCTCAAAAACCATGGATGTTGTGATTGATAATGGATTTGGTGGCGTCATTTTCCACGAAGCCTGCGGCCACTCCTTGGAAGCCACTTCCGTGGCAAAGGGTCTCTCCGTCTTTTGTGATAAACTCGGCACGGCGATTGCCAACCCTATTGTGACTGCCGTGGATGATGGCACCATTCCCAATGCTTGGGGAAGTGGCAACATTGACGATGAGGGACGCCCTACCAAGCGCAATGTTTTGATTGAAAACGGTATTCTCAAAAGTTATCTTGTCGATGCTCAAAATGGTCGCCGTATGAAAAGCGAAGCCAATGGTTGCTGCCGTCGTGAAAGTTATAAATATGCCCCAACTTCACGGATGTCCAATACCTTTATTGAACGAGGCACAAGCACCAAAGATGAAATCATCAAGGCCACCAAATATGGCCTATATGCCAAAAAGATGGGTGGCGGTAGTGTCAATCCTGTCACGGGTGAATTCAAC
>CAZVZF010000017.1:0-13770 GCA_964631095.1 uncultured Eubacteriales bacterium | reverse complement strand
TAACCAGTTCCCCTTCGGTGAAACGAAACGGAGGCTTGGTTTGTTTGGCTTCAACGACCAATTCTTGAATGGTCACCGTTTGACCTTCTTGAAGGATTACCGAAGGTTCACTTTCCCATTTCTCATAAACACCATACGCTTTGGAATATCCTTCAAAAAGCATTTCTTTGGTTGAAATTTCAAATTCCAACTCGTTTTGTTGCAAGACCGCTAGTGTTTCCTTCATCAAACGCGGTTTCATCATCGAGGCTAAGGTGCGTGCATAAATCAACTCATAAAGTTTGGCTTGATCCACACTTAAATACTTTTTCAATGATTGGGGAGTTAAGGTACTATCAACGGGGCGAATCGCTTCGTGAGCATCCTGAACTTTATCGCTCTCTTTTTGACGATAAGCAGTTCCGACAAATTCTTCGCCATATTGCGCTCGAATTTGTTCTTTGGCTTGGTTGATAAACATCGGGCTCAAACGAATGGAGTCTGTCCGCATATAGGTAATCAGCCCTTGGGCTTTTTTCTCAAGTTCAACCCCTTCATACAATTCTTGAGCAATCTTCATGGTCTTTTTAATCGAGAAGCCATATTTATAATAAGCTTCTTGTTGTAAGGTCGAAGTCGTAAAAGGAGGGCGGGCATAATAAGGTTTCTCGACAACTTCAACCTTCGTCACCAGCGCTTGGTCTTGCAAGGAAGCCTTCACGTCCTCTACTTGCGCTTGGCTAAGTTTGCTCGCATCTTCCCCAGCGATTCGCACCAAAGGCGCTTTTATCTCCGGCGTGAGAGTTGTCACCAATGCGGCTGCCGTATAATATTCTTGAACCACAAACGCTTGGATTTCTCGTTCCCGATCCACCAAAATCTTGAGGGAGGCCGATTGGACTCTGCCTGCCGATTGGGAACGAATCTTATCCCTTAGTAAGTTGGAGAGCCGAAAGCCAATGATGCGATCCAACAAGCGGCGTGCTTCTTGGGAATGAACCAAGGGCATATCCAACAAGGTCGGATGTTCCAAGGCATCACGGATGCCATATGGCGTAATTTCATGGAAGGATAATCGTTTGGTCGTTTGCAAATCGAGCCCTAAGGCATCGGCGAGATGCCAGGAGATGGCTTCCCCCTCACGATCTGGGTCAGTTGCCAACAAGACTTCATCCGCCTCGGCCGCATATTTTTTTAAAGTGGCTAACAATTTCTCACGACGAGGAGAGACTTCGTATTGGGGTGTAAAGTCATGTTCCAAATCAATTCCAAGGTTATGTTCCCCCGTTTTTGCGAGATCACGAACATGACCAAAAGAAGCAAAGACACGATAATCTTTCCCAAGATATCGGCTAATGGTTTTACGTTTGGTTGGTGATTCCACGATCACTAATTTCATGGGTAATCCCCCTTTCCCATAGGTCGCTCTCTATTATTGAGTGTTTTATGAGGCTTGTCAATCGTTTTGTATCGCAACAGGTTCCATGTCATTTATGACATTCTTTTCCATTCCATACTCTTCATAGACATCTTGAGCGCTGATGATAAGTTTGGCTCCTTGTTGAATCAGTTGGTTGCAGGCACTCTCCATATACACCCGTTCCGGAACACAGAAGATGTCTTTGCCTTGGTTGAGGGCATGGCGTACGGTAGTCAATGTGCCCGAGCGGGAACGGGCTTCGACAATGACCACTCCTTTGCCCAAAGCTGCCACCAAGCGATTACGAAAAGGAAAGTGTTCTTTTTGAGCCTGGGTATTGGTCGGGTACTCGCTAAGAATTAAGCCCTGATCTTTCATTTGTTCGTACAGGAGCGCATTTTCAGCAGGATACACCGTATCAATGCCACCTCCAATAACGGCAATGGTAGGAATGGCATGCAGCAAACACGTTTCATGAGCCACTGCATCAATGCCTTTGGCAAGTCCGCTAACGATGCCCCATCCCTGCACGCCCAAATCTTGCACGAGTTTCCGTGTGGTACGTTCGCCATATGTCGTTGTCCGCCGGGAACCGACTACCGCAATCATTGGTTGATGGCGTAACAATGCGAGGTTGCCCCGATAGTATAAGACAAAGGGCGGACATTCAATATGCCGAAAGGCCAACGGATACTCCGGTGACAAAAGCGTGATAAATTGATCCTGAACCTGCTCTTTAATGTCAGGCATCTTGTCCCAATCAACGGGCTCTTTCCGATCAATGCTTTGATAAATACGCTTCCAGTCTCCTTGGTGGAGATAGGAATAATACAATAAGATATCTTCCATCCCCCTCACCTCCTCCATTGTTAAATAGCAAAAAAAGGGACACATCCCTTTTTTATTCGTTCATTTCTTGCCATTGTAATTGCATGGCCGCTTGAACAGGAGCAAAACTCCTACGATGCAACGGACAAGGACCATAACGACGCAAGGCTTCTAGGTGGGCTTTGGTTCCATAGCCCTTATGACGTTCGAAACCATACTCTGGATAACGTTGACTCGCCTCCATCATATAGTCATCCCGAGCGACTTTTGCTAAGATCGAGGCTGCTGCCACGCTTTGGGACAGCGCATCGCCATGAACAATGGCCTCGACAGGAATCGACAGGGAGGGGAGGGGCATAGCATCCGTTACAATCACGTCGACAGACATGGGTAAGGAGGCAATGGCTTGTAACATCGCATGACGGGATGCTTGATAGACATTCAAGCGATCCACCGTTTCAACATCCACAAAAACAACGGCATAGGCCAACGCATGTTGGTGGATGTCCTCAACCAGCGCCCGTCGCTTTTGGTCACTGAGTTGTTTGGAATCATGCCACTCGGGTCGATTCCAATAGGGTGGCAACACCACGGCTGCGGCAGTAAGAGGTCCTGCTAAGGGGCCTCGGCCCGCTTCATCACATCCAACAACGACTTGAACTCCTTGATCCCAATAGGAGGTCTCGATGGTTATGCCGGCCATACGACATCTTCTGGTCGTTCAAAGGAGAAACGACCCCACTTCCCTACAGCTATCTCGCCTAACATTATTTGTAACGCCTTCTCCCGATCGCGCTCGCCTTGACTTTTTAAAAAACCGCGTTGGGCTGCAAGAGCATCTAGAAATTCTCCCAATCGATCGACGGAGTCAGCAGGAGGCACAAAAGAAAGGGCACTTGGGTAATAGCGTTGCAACTCATCGAACATAGCGAGACCAATGGCTTCGAGGGGCAAGATGGTTTGGGGTAGCGCATTGATCCAAGCCAGACGCATCGCCATTTCGGGTGCTTCAAAACGGGGCCACAACACCCCGGGGGTATCCAAGAGTTCGAATTGCTTGCTTACTTTGATCCATTGTTGCGCCTTGGTCACCCCTGGCTTGTTGCCTACTTGGGCGGCTTTGCGGTGGGCCAATTGATTAATCAAGGTGGATTTGCCCACGTTGGGAACTCCGACAATCATGGCCCGAATGGCGCGTGGGCGAATGCCCTTGGCCCGTTCTTTTTCCCATAACGGTTGCAACGGCTGTTGACATGCTTTTTCAATACGACTCGCGACATTGGTGCGAGCATCCAGCGCGAGGGTGGCGATGCCTTGACGGGCAAACGTTGCGCGCCATCGCTCGGTCACACTCGCATCGGCCAAATCCGCTTTATTGAAGATTATGACACGTGGCTTGTTGCCTAACACTTCGCGTAACAAAGGATTTTGGGACGCAAAAGGAGCTCGTGCATCCACCAGTTCGAGCACAATATCGACCAAGGGTAAACGCTCTTTTATGTTTTGTAAGGCTTTGGTCATATGACCAGGAAACCATTGAATCTGTTTCATCTTATCACCATCCTATGAAACGGGGAAACGTCCATTGAAATTCCGAACAAAAATCGTTTGGTGTATCCTCACAACGTCCGTATTGGATAAGCCCTCTTGCATAGATCTGAGATTCCAGGATGGGGGCACTTAGATAGCGTGAATCGTAGGAATTCTCGCGATGATCGCCCATCACAAAATATTCGTGTTCTCCTAAAGTCACAGGGGCCATGCAAACAGGAGGAATCCCAACATGACCGCCCTCGTTTTCTTGAATCCAACCGAGGTTGCAAGTAGCTTGCTTGGTCGAGGCACTTAAAAAAGGCTCTTCCACAACAAGTCCATTGATATACAAGGTGGCATTATGGTAGTAGACCGTTTCTCCTGGTAAACCAATGATTCGTTTGATCCAAGTTTCTTCCACATCCTCGTCTTCAAGACTTGGGTGGGTGAAGACCACCAGGGAAAACCGACGGAGTCCAAACACCTTGTACCAAACACGATCGGTAAGACCCGTATCAAGATGTTGTAAGGTGGGGGTCATCGACTCGCCTTGAACAATGGCCGTCACAAAGGTCCAACGAAAAGTCACCGCCAACAAGACAAAGCCTATGAGTATCACAATGCCTTTGATTTTGCGTTGTTTCATGGGGCTCGCCTCGCTTTCTTGTTCGGTTTCATTGTACTCGAGTCAGGCGTAATGAGCAACGCTTTTCCCGAGTCGATACGCCATCTTAACGAAAAAAAGGAGTCCAAGGGACTCCTTTGTCACGACATGCAACGCGACGCTATTCTTGAACGTCGGCGACGACTTCGGCGGGGATAGCAGCAGTTTCGCTGACCGCTTTATCGATTTTTTGAGCTTTGCGACTTTCTTTAATACGGGCAGCTTTGCCGGTACGTTCGCGCAAATAGTAGAGTTTGGAACGACGGACATCTCCCCGACGGACCACTTCGATTTTATCGACAATGGGGGAATGAAGGGGGAAGACGCGTTCGACTCCGACTTGGGAAGACATCTTACGGACCGTAATCGCCTTGTGGATACCACTGCCACGAATCGCAATGACCACCCCTTGGAAAATTTGAATCCGCTTTTTGTCGCCTTCCACGATTTTAACGTGAACTTTCACGGTATCTCCTGGACCGAAGTCTGGAAGATCTTTGCGCAACTGACGTTGCGTGATTTCATCAATCAATCTCATGTTCATGTTGGGACACACTCCTTTTAATCTTACAAGGTTCATGGAACGTGACTTTCCAGCGGACCCTTGGGCAGCGTCGTGAAACGCTCATATATTTTAGCAAACCCCACGCCGATTGGCAAGGGATTTATTCGTCTTTTTTCGTCTCTTCGTCGTCCACTCGTTGAAATTGAGGAGCATTCTCGATGGCACGCGTCAACCAAGAGGGGTGTTCATTTCCTTCGTCCAACTCCTTCACTAGCTTTTTCTCCAATGAGGACAAGGCATGTTTCGCATATAAATCGGGACGTTTGCTACGCGTAATGCGTAACTGCTCTTTCCGGCGCCACTTGGCAATCGCATGATGATTGCCACTAAATAGAACTGGGGGGATTTCTTGCCCGTGGTACAAGCGAGGTAAGGTATATTGGGGATATTCCAATAAATCTTCTTCAAACGATTCTTCTAAGGAAGATTCGGCACGAATGGCTCCGTCCAGCAAGCGAATGATCGCATCGGAGACAACCATGCTGGCGAGTTCGCCCCCCGTCAAGATATAATCCCCGATTGATAATTCTTCATCGACATAAGGAGTCACACGCTCGTCGACTCCTTCGTAATGGCCACATATTAAAATGAGATGGTTTTCCTTGGCATAGGCCTTGGCATGGGCTTGCACAAAGCTTTTTCCCCGGGGGGACATCATCACCACATGGGAATCGGGTGCTCGGACATGAGCCAAGGCATCGAGCAACGGTTGGCATTTCATGACCAATCCTGCTCCTCCCCCTACTGGATAATCATCGACTCGGTGATATTTATCTTTGGTAAAGGGACGGATATCAACAACCTCCACCACGACCGCTTCTTTGGCAATCGCTCGTTTGATAATGGAAGTCGATAAAAAACCTGCATACATATCCGGGAATAATGTTAAAATCGTGATTTTCATACAAACATTCCTTCAATTTCGCGGATGATGATAACTTTAGTAGCGGGCGAGACCGATACTAAAAAGGGAGAAACAAAAGGAAATAAATACGTGTGATCCTCGTGTTGAATACGTAAAACTGGATGAGCCCCGTGATCATCAATTTTGCTGACCACACCACGTACCACGCCCGCTTCATTGCGCACTTCGCAACCAAGCAAGTCATGATAAAAATAAGCACCTTCAGGAAGAGTTCCTAATTGATCCACTGGCAACTGAATTTGCCATCCGCGAACCATTTCAGCATCTTCCAAACGAACAAGCTCTTGGAATTGGACATAGTCGAAGCCCTCTTTGCGCGCGTGGTGCACAACTTTCATGGTACGGCGCGTTTGTTCATCGGGCGATACCAGCAAGAGCGTGGCCCCTTTGCGATAACGCTCATCAGGAAAATCGGTCGAAGCTTTGACTTTCACTTCGCCTTTCAACCCTCGGGTATTAATGATGGTTCCTAAAGTCACATACTCCATGGTCAATCCCTCCCTTTCATCGTACTTATTATAGCAAAAAAACAAGGATAGTTGCCTATCCTCATTTATTCATCGATTTCGGTTGCTGCAAACGACTCAAATTTAATGCGTACCCGTTGATTGGTTAGTTTTCCAGCGACATTGACCACTTCGCGAATCGAGTCCGCTGCTTGACCGCCACGGCCAATTAAGCGAGCGATGTCATTGGATTCCCCAATGACCAACAAAATGATTTCATTGTCATTCATGCCTGGCATCCGGCGAACCATTAACGCTTCGTTGTTGGTGACATACGGCGCGATAATGTCACGGACGTATTGTTCCAAATCCATGGGCGACTACTTCTTTCCGTGTTTTTCTTCGTGCAACGCAGTCATGACGCCTGCATTGGACAAAATCGTGCGTACGGTATCTGAGGGTTGGGCGCCTTGCTTGAGCCACTTGAGTGCAGCTTCCTTGTTCAAGACAACCTCGCCTTCCGTGCGGGTCGGTTGATAGTATCCGATTTCTTCGATGAAGCGCCCATCCCGTGGGGAACGAGCATCGGCAACGACGATCCGATAGGTCGCAAGTTTATGACGACCTGTACGTTTTAAACGAATTTTGACGGCCATAGTAAGAACCTCCTTTGAGTGAACAGTTAGAGTATAGCATGTCTTTCAAGCTTGTCAAGTAATTTTACTTAACACTACCGACGTTTTCCCATCATCGCGCTCATTTGTTTCATCACTTGTTTGCTTTGTTCGTATTGACGCAACACATTGTTAACATCCGTAGAAGTTAGCCCAGAGCCTTTAGCGATGCGTTCTTTGCGCGAAGCCCGCAACACCTCCGGATGATGGCGTTCTTCGGGCGTCATGGATAAAATCACGGCTTTGGTTTTCTTGATGCGCACCTCGGCTTGCGCTTGGTCTTGGGCTGAAACTTTGGGCATACCGGGCATCATTTTCATCAATCCGCCTAACGGGCCCATCTTTGCTGCAGTTTCCAGTTGCTCCAACATATCGCTTAAATCGAATTGACCCGATAACATGCGCGTCATGAGGCGAGTGGCACGCTTCTCATCAATATTTTCTTGGGCGGTCTCAATCAGTTTTAAGATGTCTCCCATCCCAAGGATACGCTCTGCCATTTGGCGAGGTTGGAAACGTTCCCAATCCTTGATTTTTTCGCCAATCCCACTAAAGAGAATGGGTAAGCCTGTTTGGTGGCGGATGGATAAGGCCGCTCCCCCACGCGCATCACCATCCAATTTGGTCATGATTACACCGGTCACTGGGATGGTTTTTAAAAACGCTTGCGCCACCGTAACCGTGTCTTGACCACTCATGGCATCCACCACTAAGAGAATTTCTTGGGGCCGCGTTTTTTGTTGCAACGAAACAAGTTCTTGCATCAGTTCATCGTCGACATGCAAGCGACCAGCTGTATCGACAATGACGACATCGGCTTGAATGGTGGTGGCATGTCGAAGGGCTCGTTCAACGATTCCCACTACATCGGGTTGTTCCCGTTCGGCATATACGGCCAATTGATGCTTGGCTCCCAATTGTTCCAATTGGTCAATGGCTGCAGGGCGTTGCACGTCGGCAGCCACCAACAACGGTTTCTTCTGTTGTTTGGTTTGTAAATAATAAGCGAGTTTGGCAGCATTGGTGGTCTTCCCACCACCTTGCAAACCAACTATTAAAATGACGGAAGGACGTTTCGTAAGTTGCAAGTCGTAGGTGTCTTTTCCTAATAGATTGGTTAGTTCATCCGCCACAATCTTCACGACCATTTGTCCAGGACTTAACGCCGAAAGTACATCGCTACCCACCATTCGTTGACGCAAATCCGCAAGGAATTGTTTGACAACCTCCAAATGCACGTCTGCATCGAGTAGAGCGAGCCGTACCTCCCGCAACATGTCCTCCATGTTTGCTTGGCTTAAGCGCGCTTGTCCTTTGAGTTTTTTAAAGACCGACTGTAACCGTTCGGTCAAATTTTCAAATGCCATTCGTCGGACCTCCTAACGATTGAATAAGGCTTCAATGCGTTGCCGTAATGCCACTTCATCCCCCGGGGAATTTAATGCTTCTTGCAAGGCATCGCGTAGCGCCAGTAATCCTAGTTTTTCTTCAAAGTCAGTAAGCTTTTCTTCAACTCGTTTGAGCAAGGAAAAGACCGCATTGCGCGAGATGTGATATTCTTCGGCAATCTCGCCCAAGGAATAATCTTCCTGAAAATATAAGCGCATCAAATCTTGTTGATGGGGCGTTAATAAGGGGCCATAGGAATCCAACAAACGATTCATGCGTTCTGTTTTCGCAATGTCCATACTATAACCGCCCAAACAAGAATTCGATAAGAATAAAGATGCCAAAGAAGACAGCAACGTTCATGTGAAAGCGAGGATCACGCCATGCAATCCGGCGATAGCCAGGTGGATAATAGAGCAAGGCAAAGAGAAATGCCATCCCGAGTTCCACCAAGATGATAATGGCAATGAATTCAAAATTGAGTGCAATCAAAATACTGGTCAACACTTGTTGAAACAAGAAGATGCCAATGATAAAGATCGCATAACGAATGATAAAATTATTCATCGTGATTCCTCCTCTTCATAGAGTCCAAATAAACCTGCTAAATACTGGTCCAAATCAAAAGGGACCAGATCATCGAGTTGTTCTCCCAAGCCAATGAATCGAACAGGAATTTGGAATTGTTCCCGAATTGCCAGTACAATTCCACCTTTTGCAGTCCCATCCATTTTCGTAAGGACAAGACCTGTGACGCCCGTGGCCTCCGCAAAGGCCTTGGCCTGTTGAATCCCGTTTTGACCGGTTGTGGCATCCAAGACTAATAATACTTCATGAGGGCCATCGGGAATTTCTTTTTGAATGACTCGATGGATTTTGGCGAGTTCATTCATTAAATTGACTTTGGTTTGCAACCGTCCGGCCGTATCACAGAGGATGATATCGACCCCTTGTTGCTTTCCCCAGCGTACCCCATCATACAAGACAGAAGCAGGATCGGCTTGTTCGCTTCCAGCATGAACAGGAATACCCAAACGTTCCCCCCAAACCTTTAATTGCTCGCTGGCGCCTGCCCGAAACGTATCGCCCGCTACCAGCAAAACGGATTGGCCTTGCCGCAAAAAGCGTTGGGCGAGTTTCGCAATGGTAGTGGTTTTGCCAACTCCATTGACCCCCACCATCAAATATACTGAAGGACCAGTGGGAGCATGGACCAGTTCCGCTGGAACATCACCATGACGGAGATAGGCATCATGCATCGTTTGGAGCAACATCTCTTGCAAGGAAGAGGGATCGGAAACCTGCTGCAAACGAGCCTGAGCTTCCAAACTCTCGATTAAATCATGCGCCAAGGATACCCCCACATCTGCCGTGATGAGAAGTTCTTCCAGCTCGGCAAAGGTCGAGGAATCAAGGGTCCGATAACGGGCCAAAAAGGCATTCAGTTTCATTCCAAATGAGGAGCGTGAACGAGTCAGTCCCTGTTGATATTTTTGGCTTTGTGCCACCGACTTTCCAAAGAGTCGGGCTTTAAGGGTTTGGAAAAATCCCATCGAGCATCCTCCTATTTCGCCATCTTAGACAAGGCATCCCGAGCGGCGTCTTGCTCGGCTTCTTTTTTTCGAAATCCGTGTCCAATTCCTAAAACCACGCCATCCATTTTCACACTTACTTCAAAGACGGGTCGGTTGGCGGTTCCGGCGGTTTGAACGGCAACGTATTCCAAAACTTTGCGGGTATCCGCTTGCACCAACTCTTGTAAACGAGTTTTGTTGTCTTTTAATTGCAAGAAACGAGCTTCATCCACTTCTTGTAACATCTCATCATAAAGCCGATACAAGCATTTTTGGGTGGCTTCTATTCCAAGATCGAGGTACATTGCCCCAAAGATAGCCTCGAAGCCATCACAAAGAATAGTAGGACGTGCGCGTGCTCCACTTTTCTTTTCGCCTTCTCCTAGCATCAGAAAATCGAGTAAATCCAAGCGTTGTGCCAAAGCCGCTAACGTTTCTGTCCGCACTAAGTTGGCACGATACAGGGACATTTCTCCTTCATGCATGTGCTTCTTTTCGTGAAAAATCCGTTGTGTCACCGCCAGTTGAATGACGGCATCACCCAAAAATTCCAATCGTTGGTTGTTATCGGACAGTAACGAATGCTCGTTTTGATAGGAAGGATGTGTTAAGGCCACCTTGTAAAGTTCCGGATTGCGCGGGGTGATGCCCAGCCGCTGAAAGAGATCCTCAATCCGTGCTTTCATGACTCATCGCCTCTTTCATTGCAGGCACAACACCTGCTTCAATCATTTCATAAGTTAAACGCATGGCATTGAAAAAAGCATAAGGGTTGGATGACCCATGACCTTTGACCACCACACCATTGACGCCTAGCAACATCGCTCCCCCATACTTCCGATAATCGAGTTGCTCTTTCATTCCTGCTAATCCTTTTTTGGCAAAAAGATAGCCAATCTTCGTAAAAATAGATTGTTGGAAGGCTTGTTTCAACAGATGATTCATCATCTGGGCGGTTCCTTCCATTCCTTTTAGCAAGACATTGCCGGGATAACCTTCACAAACAACCACATCGGCTTGCCCACTTAAGACCTCGCGCGCTTCCATGTTTCCCCGGAATAAAGTGGGTTCTGCTGCCAGCAACAAGGCGTGTGCTTCTTTGCCCACTGGGCTTCCTTTTTTCGCTTCTGCCCCATTGGATAACAAGTAGATGGCGGGTTGTTCAATATGACGAATTTTGGTCGCAAACACCGCACCCATCTTGGCAAATTGCACCAAGTGTTCAGGGCGGTTTTCATTGTTGGCGCCAATGTCTAAAATAATGACACCTTTGCCATCCATGGTCGGAAAAGGCGACATCAACGCTGCGCGTTGGACACCGGGGATTAATTTAAGTTTTAACGTAGCTCCGGTCAAAAATGCGCCCGTAGAACCTGCCGAAACCACGCCATCGCATTGACCGTTCGCCACCAAATCAATGGCTTTCAGCATCGATGTTTGTTTACGACGCATCACATCCAAAGCGCCATCTTCCATACCCATCACTTCGGTGGAAGGGACTAAAGTCGCCAGTCCCTCTAAAGGCGCAATTTCTTGTGCTTCGCCCACCACATAGAGTTGAGCCTCGGGATATTTTTCGTGAAATGTGCGGACGGCTTCGACCACCATCGCACTTCCTTGGTCGCTGCCCATCGCATCGACTGCAATTCGTATCATTCCAATCACCTCTTACATTGATTTATTGTATCATTATTTGCAACGATGTTCCATCGCTTATGCTTCAAGTTGTGCGGATTCTGTGGCTAAGATTGCCAACAATTGTTGGGTTTCTGGATGTTGAGGTTGTTGCAACAACGAACGAGCATCCTCACGGGCGGTTTGCAGAATGGCTTGATCGTGAAACAAATCTGCCACCCGGAAGGATGGGAGTCCACTTTGGCGAATGCCGGCAAGATCCCCCGGCCCTCGTGAGGCCAAATCATATTCGGCCACCTCAAAGCCATCTTCATGGGTGGCGAGAAAGGTTAAACGCGCCCAAACATCGTCGTCTGCACTTTCAGTAAGTAAGTAGCACACACTTGCTTGACCGGCTCGACCAATGCGTCCCCGCAACTGATGGAGTTGGGCCAGCCCAAAACGTTCCGCATCGTAAATAATGATTACACTTGCATCGGGAACATCAATCCCTACTTCAATCACCGTCGTGGCAACTAAAATAGGGGCTGTCCCAGTGCGAAACGCCTGCATGACTGCTTGTTTCTCTTCTTCAGGGAGTTTGCCATGCAACAAACCGACCTGGTAATGGAGAGGAGCAAAATATTGTTGAAGACCTGCATAGACATTCTCCGCACTCCGTAGCGAATCATCGTCGCCTTCAATCAGCGGACACACGAGAAAGATTCGTTCCTTGGCCGCCAAACGCTTGGTCAACTCCGGCAAGAAGGAAAGAATGCTTTTCCCACGTTGTAAGACCGTACGAACTTGACGACGTTGGGCAGGAAATTCTTTCAAGGTCGATACCTCCACGTCACCATACACGGTTTGAGCGAGCGTACGAGGAATGGGGGTGGCACTCAATAGCAAGAGATCGACCGCCTCCCCTTTGGCTTTTAGTTCTTGACGTTGCTTGACGCCAAAACGATGCTGTTCATCAATGATGGCTAGCCCCAAATTGGCACATTCGACTTGTTCTTGGAATAAGGCATGGGTGCCAACAATTAATGTTTTTTCGCCTCGCGCAATTTGACTTCGAATAACCGCCTTTTCTTTGAGAGTCATTCCCCCAACCAACAAAACCACTTCTTGGAGCTCTTCCTTGGTCAAGATCCACGTCAAAAAATCCATATGTTGCCGCGCCAATAAATCGGTGGGCGCCATAAAAACGGCTTGCTGACCGCGCTGCCGGGCAAGAAGCATCGCCAACACTGCCACTGCAGTTTTCCCGGTGCCTACATCGCCTTGCAACAAACGTACCATTGGATAGGAAGCCGCCATATCACGAGCAATGTCATGATAAGCTCGTTGTTGATCGCTCGTAAGCGGAAAAGGCAATCGCTTAGAAAGGTTATCCCATTCCTCTACTACAAGAGAACCAAGCTTTTTTTGACCCTGCATGCGAATAGCTTCACGTTCTTGCATGGTTCGCACAAAATACAGCAACCACTCCTCGTATTTCAAGGTCCGTAAAGCTTGTTGCAACTCGGTGGACGTGGTGGCAAAATGGGCCCCATAAAGAGCTTGTTGGCGTGGTAATAAACGATAGCGTTCCCGCAGGGTGGCCGGTACCACCTCTTGCCAATCATGGTACGAATTCCAATGTTGATAGGCCAAACGAACGACCGCTTGAAATTGACTTCGTGTCACGCCTTCCACCAACCGATAGACTGGTAAAAGCTGGACCTCAGCATAACGAGCTCCCATTACATCGACAGCCGTGATTTCTTTGCGCCAATGGTTCCACTTCCCACTAACCAGGGTCGAGGAATCCAACTCAAGAGTCTTATATAAATACGGCCGATTAAACACAATGACCGTGACCTTTCCCTCCGATGTGGAAAGATGCAACAAAAAACGACTCAAGGACCCTTTCAATCGTACCGGGGGCGATTTGGAGTCTAACGTTCCGCGCACCACCACGCGCTGATCATGATGCGCTTGATCCAAAGGAGTGGAAGTATAGTCAATGTAGCGGCGTGGGACATACCAAAGAACCTCCCACTCTGAGTGAAGGTTGAGTTTGGTTAAAAACGCTCGTCGTTTGGGAGTTAGCGGCATCTCAAATCCCATACGGCACCTCCTTTGTTATGAAAAAAAGGGCAAGGCCCTTTTTATTC
>CAZVZF010000016.1:0-13836 GCA_964631095.1 uncultured Eubacteriales bacterium | reverse complement strand
AATATGTGCCGTTCAACGCGAAGAAGAGGTTATCATTCCTAGCGGTGATTTTGTGTTGCAAGTCGGTGACCGCATTCATGTAGTCGCTTCAACCCAAGAAATCAATCAACTCTTTAAAACAGCTTCGGTGTTAAAAGATAAAGTGCGCTCGGTCATGGTCACGGGAGGCGGGAAAATTTCTTTCTATTTGTCGCAACTCCTTGAAGGCAGTGCCATTCATCTTAAAATTATTGAACATGATCCGGAACGTTGTCAAGAATTGGTCGAACAAACCAATGATCACGTCATGATTATTCAAGGCGATGGTACCGATCAAAGTTTACTGTTAGAAGAGGGCATTGAATCGACCGATGCATTTGTCGCCTTGACGGGCATTGATGAAGAGAATATTCTTGTTTCGATGTTTGCGGGGAAAAAGAATGTTAACAAAATTATCACCAAAGTCAACCGTGTGGAACTCACAGGGATGCTAGAATCCCTTGGAATTGAGAGTGTCATTTCACCCAAACATATTGCAGCGAATGAGATTATTCGTTATGTACGGGCGATGCAGAACTCCGTGGGAAACCATGTCGAGACGTTGTGTCGATTGGTGAACAATCAAGTAGAAGCCATCGAGTTCCAAGTCAAGGAAGATCCCTTGCTCATTGGAATCCCCTTGGAACAATTGTCCATCAAACCTAATATCCTTGTTTCTAGTATCATTCGTAATGGGGCTGTCATTATCCCCGATGGCAAAAGCAGTTTTGAACCAGGAGATAGTGTGGTAGTTGTCACAACCAATCAATATCTTGATGACTTAAGTGATATCTTAAACTAGTAATGGAGATTGTATGAATCATCGAATTATTGCCTATACTGTTGGTCGAATCATTCGTATGGAAGCGATTCTCTTGTTGCTTCCTCTTTTGGTTGCGATTCTTTATCGCGAAGCGACAGTACCCGCATTTTTATACACCATTGGTGGTACAGCCATTTTAGGAACGGTCTTAGCATGGCGTAAACCAAAAAATGACGCTCTTTACGCCAAAGAAGGGCTCTTAATTGTTGCAATGTCTTGGATTGTGCTCTCGTTACTAGGGGCAATGCCTTTTTATCTAAGTGGCGAAATTCCTAATATCATTGATGCTTTCTTTGAAACTGTCTCGGGCTTCACGACGACAGGAGCTAGTATCTTAACCAATGTGGAAACGATGAGCAGGGGACTATTATTTTGGCGCAGCTTTACCCATTGGATTGGTGGTATGGGTGTTCTTGTGTTTGTACTTGCTTTGATGCCACGCTTTGATGTAGGAGCAATTCACATTTTCCGGGCTGAAATCCCCGGCCCCACAGCGGATAAAATTGTTTCCAAGCTACAAGTGACTGCGCGTATTCTTTATGGAATTTATATCGCAATTACTGTTGCAGAGATTGCTTTACTTGCGTTAGGTGGCATGCCTCTTTTTGATAGCATGGTCCATACTTTTGGAACCGTTGGAACTGGTGGCTTTGCCATCAAAAATGCGAGCATTGCCGCTTATGGTAATTTATATTTCGAAATTGTGATTACGGTCTTTATGATTATAAGCGGTATAAACTTTAACTTATTTTATCTAATTTTGCTTGGTAATTTTCGCCAAGCGTTTCGTAGCAAGGAATTGCGTTGGTATTTAGGAATTATGATCGCTTCGATGCTTCTCATTGCATTCAATCTTTTATCAACCTATGAATCATTTGCCGAGGCTCTTCGCGCCTCATCATTCCAAGTGGCTTCCATTATGACGACAACAGGATTTGCGACGGCCAACTATGGAACCTGGCCCGTCTTTTCTCAAGTATTACTGCTGTTATTAATGTTTATTGGAGCATCGGCAGGATCGACAGGGGGAGGACTCAAAGTGTCCCGTGTGATGTTGTTATTAAAGAGTGCATGGCATGAAATGCGTCGAACCATCCACCCTCATGCCGTGATGTCGGTGAAACATGAGGGAAAACCGATGGATCGCGCTATTATTCAAGGAGTTCATGCTTACTTTATTCTCTATATCATCGTCTTTGTTTTATCGGTCTTGCTCTTATCTTTGAATGGTTTTGATTTTGCCACCACTTTTAGTGCCGTCCTAGCATGCTTCAATAACATCGGTCCTGGCATTGGAGCGGTGGGTCCTGCTGGCAATTATGCGGGCTTCCATGATGCAGGGAAATTATTGCTTTCCTTTATTATGCTTGCCGGTCGTTTGGAATTATTTCCAATTTTAATGCTTTTCTCCATCAATATGTGGCGAAACCATTAATTATTAGCCTAATTTCTTGACATCCTTTGTCGTCAATGTTATAGTATATAAGCATTAAACGAATGCTGTGAAAGAAGAGGCACCCGCTTCTCACCCGACTGCGAATAGCAATGGGTCCACGCACGGAGAACCTTCCTTATGGAATGATCGACTAATCAACCACGGGTGCGCGCGCGCACTCGTTTTTTGTTTAACACACAGGAGGTGTCCAATTATCGCTACAACCAACAATCCCTACATGCCCAAAGGCCCCGTCAAAGACAATGACGATCTGGTCAATGGTAAAATTCGCTTTCCCGAAGTTCTTTTGATTGATGAAACGGGGAATTCTCTTGGCATTAAATCGCGTAATGAAGCGCTTCGTTATGCCGAGGATAAAAACCTCGATTTACTGTGCGTGGCTCCTATGGCTAAGCCACCCGTATGCAAGGTGCTGAACTATGGCAAACACCGCTTCGAACAGCAAAAGAAAACTCGTGAAGCCCGTAAAAATCAAAAAGTTGTCGAAATAAAAGAAGCTCGTTTCACTCCACAAACCGATTTACATGATCTTGAAGTCAAGGCTAAGGCCGCCATTGCATGGTTGCAAGACGGCAACAAAGTCAAAGTAACGGTGCGGTTCCGGGGACGTCAAATGTCCCATCCCGAAGTAGGAGAGGAAACACTGAATCAATTCATCGAACTGGTGCAAGAATTTGGAACCATGGAGAAGAAACCAATCATGGAAGGACGTAACATGTCCACGATGGTTCTACCTAAACCACCCGTAAAAGCATAACAGGAGGAGTAAGATTATGCCGAAAATGAAAACAAAGAAGGCGGCCGCTAAACGTTTTAAAGTGACAGGAAGTGGCCAACTCAAACGCAAACAAGCCTATCGTCAACACATCGCACACGGAAAGACCACCAAACAACGTCGCCACTTGCGTAAAGCGACCATGGTTCATCCCACCGATCAAAGTCGTATCCAGGAATTGTTCCAAGGTTAATGAGAGGGGAAGATGAACAATGGCAAGAACAACATTTAGTGTCCCACGTCGGACCTATCGCAAAAAGATTTTAAAATTAGCAAAGGGGTATTTTGGCTCCAAACATCGTCTCTATCGTACCGCCAATGAACAAGTCTTAAAATCATTGGCCTATGCGTATCGCGATCGTCGCAATATCAAACGGGATTTCCGCAAATTGTGGATTACTCGTATCAGTGCGGCAACCAAGCAATTAGGTTTATCCTACAGTCGCTTTACCTATGGCTTGAAAGTTGCCGGTATCGAAATCAACCGCAAAATGCTTTCTGAGCTCGCCATTCATGATGCCAAGGCCTTTGAACAATTGGTTCAAACCGCCAAAGATGCGATTGCAAGTGGCAAAAAGCCCGAATCCAAACCAGTTGTGGAAGCACCTGTTCGGGTGAAAAGTAAAGCTTCAATGAAAATTGAAGTCGAAGAAAAGGGCGAAACCGTCGAAATTGTTGTTGCGGCGGAAAAGCCTGTAAAAAAAGCTACAATGAAAAAAGAAGCAACTCCTGTTGCAGTAGAAGCCGTTGAGGCCAAGAAACCAACCGCCAAAAAAGCTGCGAGCAAAAAAACTGTTGAAGCTACTGAGCCTAAAACTCCAGTTAAAAAAACAGCAACCAAGAAAACTGAAACCTCCGAAGAGCCCAAAAAAACGCCAGTAAAAAAATCCACTAGCAAAAAAACAGTTGAAACTTCGGAAGCGACCGCAGAAGCCCCCAAAAAGGCAACCAAAAAAGCTACACCAAAAAAAGCTGCCGAATAACTTAAAAGATGCCAAAACAATTGGCATCTTTTTTCATGTGCATCAAGGAAAGAATAGGGTATAATATAAGAAAAGTAGGTGGTTCTATGCAAACAATCATGCAAGCCTACCTCGATGGGTTTCATGAAATTCAAGTCATTGTCTCCAAACAACATTATCATGGAGAAGTCACACAGTTTTTCTTACGGGATGGGACTCGCTATCTATCCTTGGATATCCAAGAAAAACAGGATTGTGTTCATGAAGTACGCTATCATGTTGTTGTAAAAGAAGAATTGGAACTAGGACACGTCTATGAAGTATTGGATGAACGCAATTTTGCTGTGCCTCTATTCTATCGTTTTGTGGTAAAAACAGCAGAATTTGAAGAAAAATATGGTTATGATAAAGATGACTTAGGACCTAACTACGCTAAGAGTGCAACTACATTTCGAATTTGGGCGCCAACTGCCATTGAAGTTTTTTTACGAATCTTACAAGTAGATGGAACGTTAATTCTCCCCATGAAACGAGATCGTAGTGGAACCTATGTTTTACGTTTAAGTGGCGATTATGAGTACCTCGCTTATACCTATCTTGTTCATGTCAATGGAATCATGCAAGAAACACTTGACCCTTTTGCTCGTGCGAATACCCCCAATAGCAAACAAAGTATTGTTCTTGATCCCAAAAAGTGCAAACAAGTTTCACGATCATATTCCTTACCTGTTCTTCAACAACCGCAAGATTATATTCTCTATGAAATGCATGTTCGTGATTTTTCTTCGCGTTGCAAAGTTTTTCAAAACCCCGGTACCTTGAAGGCGTTGAAGGAAACTGGATTGACCACGAAATCTGGCGATTCAATTGGTCTGGATCACCTAGTAAAACTAGGGATTACACATGTCCAATGGATGCCCTTACTGGATTTTGCTTCGGTGGATGACCGTGATCCCAAACGTTTTTACAACTGGGGTTATGATCCGATTAGTTTATTTGCCATTGATGCCAGTTTATCCATTGATCAAGACGATCCTTATGTTCGTATTCGCGAATTCAAAGAAAGCATTCAAGCGTTTCACGAACGAGGGTTAAGAGTGACTTTGGATGTCGTGTTCAATCATATGTTTGACTATCGTGCGAGCAGCCTGCAAAAAACAGTGCCCTATTATTTTTTCCGTTATCTCAACAAGGACGAGCTCGCTAATGGGTCCTTTTGCAAAAACGATTTGGATACCGAGCGACCTATGCTTCGCAAGATGATTCTCAGTAGTTGCAAAATGCTTTTAGAAGACTTTGATTTGGATGGATTACGTTTTGATTTAATGGGGATGATGGATTGGGAAACGATGACTGCAATTGAAAAAATGGCCCATTCCATAAAGCCCGATGCTTTTCTCTATGGTGAAGGGTGGAATATGCCTACCCCCTTGGCCGAGGAGCAGAAATCAATGTTGGCCAATGCAAGAAAATTACCGCAGTTTGCCTTCTTCAACGATTACTTCCGTGATAATATCATTGCCTATGTTGCAGGAGATATGACCAAGTCAACCTATGTTCTTGATGTCCTAAAAGGACGACATGATCGTGATTTTGAGGGGAGTCACCAAAGTATCAACTATGTGGAATGTCACGATGGGTTGACGTTGATGGATCGGTTGGCGCGTGAACGTTCCGGAGAAGTGTTGCGCCGCATTGCTTTAGCCAATAGCTTAGTATTGTTTTCTCAAGGAATCCCTTTTCTTCATCTAGGGCAAGAGATAGGCCGTAGCAAGCGTGGATCGGTCAACTCTTACTTGGATTCGGATGAGATTAATGGCCTTGATTGGGAACTTGTTTCTTCTAATCGAGAGCTTGTCCATCAAACCCAACAAATGATTACTTTTCGGCGATCCCATGCTGAACTCTTTGCAAAATCCATCCAGGACACCGATTGGGAAGAATGTTTCACGACGCATGGGCATCTTTTGCATTTCTGGCTATCTGATGATGATTGGACCTATCACTTTTTGTTCAATCCCGTGGCATTTTCCGTCACTTTACCAGAAGCAGCGTGCTATAAACATTTTGTTCAAGGTAATGCTGATGCTACCGAGTTGCATTCTTTTCATCGAATTTCACCACTTTCCTATTGCATATTTCGCTGCAAAAAAGAAAAGATGGATGCAGGCAAACCTGCAAAGTAGTATGATAGCAAAGGAGGATGGATTGAAATGGATCAAATGATACTTCAATGGAATGAAGGTTTGAATGCTTTGTTGGATGTCGCTCAACTGGGACCACATGATCTAATGGTTGTAGGAGGGAGTACTAGTGAAGTATTGGGCAAGAAAATCGGAACTGCAAGTAGCGAAGAGATTGCTCAAACACTCTTAACCCCGCTTTTTCGGCTTGCCAAGGAGCGACAATTGGATTTAGCTATCCAATGTTGCGAGCATCTGAATCGTGCCTTAGTAGTAGAAAGGGAGGCTGCAAAAAGGTGGGGTTTGGAAATTGTACAGGTTAAACCAGTTCTTCATGCGGGTGGAGCATTGGCCACAGTAGCTTATTCCATGATGGAACAGCCGGTTGTAGTAGATTCGTTGCGTCATCAAGGAAGCGCAGGAATTGACATTGGAAATGTCTTGATTGGAATGCATTTGCGACCCGTTGTTGTCCCCGTTCGAACGACGGTGCGAACCATCGGCGAAGCTACTATTGTTTTTGCTCGGACAAGACCTCGATACATTGGGGGACCTCGAGCAGAATATTAGACTAACATATAAAGAATCGAATGGAATTTCCGCTTTCTTATTTTGGAAGAAATCACTCGATTCTTTTTTTATGGTTGCGAATGGAGGAGATGAAAGATGGATACTTGATAAGGTTCACAATCGAGGGCTAGTAATTCGGAAGAAATCTGTGTGATTGACGGAGTGGATCCTTTGCTTGAAAAAACACATTTGATGGTTGATAAATCGATGGTTGACTGGGAGAGGGCCTCTTGAAGCCGAAGATGAACCCGACCATGATGGGGAGAGGTATGGGCAACTAAGAATAAAGATTCATAGCGTGTCCAATGATACAAGAATCCAATCGCAGGTTCACGCATATGAAGAAAGCCTAACGGTTGAGCCTCTTTTTGATTAAACATGTTCGGATAGAGTTGTTTGAACGAGTGAATGCGCTGTAACAAATCCACATTAGTGGCAAAAACTGGACGATTATAGTTGTAGATTACCTCGTCAAAAAGTGCTAGCTTCGCGGCGTCTTGGATGGGCGTAGAAAAACCTAGGCCTTGATTCATAGGATTCATTTCACCCAACTCTTGACCCCCATTAATCCACGATACGGTATTAGGGATGAAATGAGATAGAGCCAATAAAAAAGTGGCGGCATCCTCGGAGCAACGTGCAGAGATGCGCGGAGTATCATGGGTCTCGCAGGCAGCAATCGTCGGAAGGGCAAGCTTTGAAGTTCCATACGCCCATTCATGGAGCGAAAATGATTCGATTTCATGCATCATAAAAAAGGATTGTCCCAAGGATAAATTATATCCTTGATTTTTGGCTTTTGCGAGATGATCCGGATTCATTTCTTCTGACAAAAATATGAAATTAGGATTAATTTCCCGAGCTTTATGAATAATTAAGTCGGAAAGTTCCTTTGGAAGTGCATGCCCCATATCGATGCGAGCACCATCAATCTTATATTGCTGAATCATACGGGGTAACACATTGGATAAGTATTGCCATAGATAGCGATTAGGCCGCTTCCCTGGGTTCAAAGATGCTTTTGCCACATCATACAATAGATAAGGTGGGTTGCCGTGAAATTGTCGAGGGCTAGAACACGGATGATCATGATAGAAGCGAAGATAAGTGATATCATTCCACGCAGGCTGAGGATCATTAATTACATCGGCAAAGGCAGGGGCTATCGTAAGTTTAAAGGTCGCTTCAACGCTTGAAAGAGGATCATTCACTTTCGCATGTTTTTTTACAAACTCACTCCATTTGTCGGGGAACTGTGTAAATGGATCCAAGCAGAATTGATTGATAAAAGAGACGACTTCTTTGGATTTATACAATTGCTTAGATACTTTTGAAGTTGCCAAAGTAAAAGGAGGTAACGATGGAATCTTTGGGGCACTGTATAAGGGGAGATCCTGAGTTTGAATCCAATAAAACCATTCGGGATGAGCAAGAATTAGTTGGGATTCACGTGAACATGTCCGTGGTGCAAAATCGATGAATATTTGAATTCCAAGATGGTGGGCTGCTTCCACAAACGCTTGGAATTGCTCTTCTACCGTAGATTCATCTCCTGCGATTGGGTCGAATAAATCAGGCTCAATCTGATGCCAATCAATTGTGGCATATGGGGAACCAACATCCCCCTTTTTCACTTTTTTTGCGTGAGCAAAGATGGGGAGTAATACAATTGTTTGAATACCCATAGATTGATAAAGGGGTAATGCAGCGATGGCTTTGAGAAACGTTCCTTTTGTAGTAATAGTAGGAGCAATTTCCTGGTGGTAAAAGGCTAAGCCAACCCGCACAAAGAGGGCATAGATCCCCTCAGAGGAGTGTTTCGTCGTTGAAGATGTATGAACTGGCATGGACAAAATCCGTTCAATTGCCCCTAGATAAAAATCATAAGGATTTATGGTAAGTATCGAAAAAGGTGGCGTGATGCTTCGCCAACAACTTGGAATCTTATAATTCGTGTATGAATGGTTATCCAGTTGTTGACATTGAATGATTTTATCTTTGAGTCGACGTAAGGTTTGTAACGAATTCATTTTGTAATTTCACCCCTCTTCATCTTACCTTAGTTGAAATGCTTTGCCAAGAACTGTCATATGTTATTGGACTAACGGCTATTAAATGTTAGAATATACGTATTGAATAGGAGGGGTTGCATGTTCTCAAAAATGTTATCAGATTATCTTGCAGGGAAGAACATCCATGCTTATGCCTTCCTTGGAGCACACCCTTTTCGAAAAGGTACCACTCATGGCGTTCGGTTCTTTGTTTATGCTCCGGCTGCTAGACGTGTTGAACTTGTCGGAGATTTTAATCATTGGGATGGTCGCTCTCACGCCCTTCGACTCGAAGATTCTCGGGGATTATATAGTATTTTTGTCCCTGGATTTGAACGATATAGCACTTATAAATATCGAATTTATGATGAAGATGAACATTGGGTGGATAAAAGCGATCCTTTTGCCTTTTTTGCGGAACTTCGACCAGGAACTGCCTCGAAGTATTATGATCTAGCGGGGTTTCCATGGACAGACGAAGAATATTGCAATAATCGATCCAACCAACTTGGTCGACCTGTGCACATCTACGAATTACATTGTGCATCCTGGCGGCAAAAAGACGATGGGTCTTTGTATAGTTATGAGGAACTTGCCGAGATATTAATTCCTTATCTCACTAGCTTGGCAGTGACTCACGTTGAATTCATGCCTCTATCTGAGCATCCTTTGGATGGTTCATGGGGATATCAAAGTCATGGATATTTTGCGATGACTTCACGATATGGGAATCCGAAACAGTTGATGCACCTTATTAATCAGTTGCATCGAGCCAATATCGGTGTCATCTTTGATTTTGTCCCCTCGCACTTTGTTGCTGATACTACAGGGCTTGCCCAGTTCGATGGAACAAGTTTATATGAAATATCCTCCGACAAAAACGCAAAAAGCGCTTGGGGTTCCTTGTATTTTGATCTTGTGAAAGGACATACTCGTAGTTTTTTAACCTCGGCAGCATCCTTCTATGCTTCATACTTTCACATTGATGGAATCCGTTTTGATGCGGTCAGTCATTTAATCTATCGGCAAGGCACCAAACACTTGGGATATAATCATGAAGGCCTCGCTTTTCTTCAATTCATTACCAAGACGCTTCATCAACGTTATCCATACCTTATGCTTATTGCTGAAGATTCCACAGATTATCCTAATGTTACCAAGTCCGTCAATGAAAAGGGGCTGGGTTTTGATTATAAATGGGATTTGGGGTGGATGAATGACACCTTGCAGTATTATTCGTCACCCTTTAATGAACGGGAGCGATTGCATCATAAAATAACTTTCTCGATGCATTATTTTTACTCAGAACATTTTTTACTGCCATTCTCTCACGATGAAGTGGTACATGGAAAACGTTCGTTAATAGATAAAATGTATGGAGATTATGAGCAGAAATTTGCCCAGCTGCGTAATTTATACGGATATCTTTTTACTCATCCAGGCAAAAAGCTTGTTTTTATGGGCAACGAAATTGCCCCTTTCCGGGAGTGGGATGAAGCCAAACAGCATGATTGGTTCTTGCTGAAATATCCTCTCCATGATGCTTTTTGGCATTATTACCGTGACCTGAGCATTCTTTATCATTCGGATGCTTGTTTATGGGCTAGTGATTATGAATTCCAAGGTTTCTTGTGGCTAATGGTTGATAATGCCAAACAGCAAGTCTTTGCCTATATGCGCTCGCACCATGGCAACCATGGTATAATTGTTCTCAATATGAGCCCTACTGACTATATTAATTATGAAATTGGTGTTCCTTTTTCGGGGATCTTCAGTGAAGTCATCAATTCGGATGATACGAAGTATGGAGGAAAAGGGAAGATAAATGGTATTCTCATTGAAGCCTCAGCCCAGCCATTACACGGACAGCCCTATCGAATTTCATTACAAATTAGTGCTTTTTCTTTTATTTATCTTCGTCATTCCAACGTTTAGAGAGGAGAGCCCCCATGTTTCAAAATAAAGATGAGTTTATCCATGAATTTACCACGCGAATTATACAAAAATATGGTCGTTCGGTTCAAGAGTCGCATATTAGTGAAAAATATGATGTTCTGGGAACCATGGTTCGCGACTATGCTTCGATTTTCTGGAAAGAAACGAAAGATGCTACTCAACAAGGAAAGCATCGACAAGTTGTTTATTTTTCAATGGAATTTTTACTTGGTAAAATGATGGCAAACAATTTACACCATCTTGGTATCGAAGCAATTGTACGCAATGGATTGAATGACTTAGGAATTAGTTTAGATGCACTGCTAGAGAAAGAAAATGATGCTGGACTTGGTAATGGTGGTCTTGGACGACTAGCAGCATGTTTTCTTGATTCCCTTCCAAAACTTGGATATCCTGCTTATGGAAATTCCATTCGCTATGAATATGGTTTTTTTCGACAAATTATCGAACAAGGAAAACAAGTGGAAGTTCCTGATCAATGGTTAACATGGGGAAATGTCTGGGAAATACGTAAACCCAAGCATGCAGTGGACGTTACATTTTGGGGGAGGGTCGAATCGTATCAAGTCGGGAGTCGAATGATGTTCCGTCTAGTGGATGCAGAACATATTCGCGCCGTCCCTTATGACGTTCCAATGATTGGCGCTGGTGAAAAAATTATTGATACGCTTCGTCTTTGGTCAGCTGAACCAAGTGGAGAACAGTTGCCCCGGAATAAAGATTTTTATACCTATCTTTCTGAGACACGTCAATTATGTCATGGTCTCTATCCAGACGATTCTACGGATGCCGGGAAATTATTGCGGTTAAAGCAACAATATTTCTTTGTATCGGCTGGGATACAAACTTATATTAAAGATCATTTGCGACACAATCCTTCCCTTGATAATTTTTCTGATCGCTTTGTCTTCCAACTCAATGATACTCATCCCGTTTTAGCAATTCCAGAATTGATGCGATTATTAATGGATGTGCATCAATATGAGTGGGATGATGCTTGGAAAATCGTAACTTCCATGATTGCCTACACCAATCACACAGTTATGAAAGAAGCGCTCGAAGTATGGCCTATTGGATTCGTCCAAACACTTTTGCCACGTATTTATACAATTATTGTAGAAATCGATCGCCGGTTCAAAGAACATGTTCTCCTTGAAACGGGGAATCGAACAAAATGTGAATCCATGAGCATCATCCACGATCAAGTCATTGATATGTCACGGCTCGCCATTGTCGGTTCCTTTTGTGTCAATGGAGTTGCTCAATTGCATACCAAAATTCTCTGTGAACAAGTTTTTAAGGATTTTTATGAACTAGAACCCCATAAGTTCATTGGCATCACCAATGGAGTAACCCCCCGCCGTTTTATGCAATACAGTAATTCCAGTCTTTCATCGTTAATTGATCGAGCGATTGGTTCTCATTGGCGCGAAGAAGCAACAGAATTGATTCGATTCTTACCCTTTGCCGATGATCCTGAATATCAACAAGCCTTTTTAGAGATTAAACAACAACACAAGATCAATTTAGCAAGAATTATAAAAGAACGCAATGGAATTGATGTGGATATCCACTCGATATTTGACGTACAGATTAAACGACTTCATGCCTATAAACGCCAGTTAATGAATATCTTCGATATTATCTCTTCTTATCTCCAATTGAAACGAGATCCTTCTTATCATCCATACCCAAGAACGTATATTTTTGCAGCCAAGGCGGCTCCATCCTACCAGTTTGCCAAGCAGATTATCGAATTGCTCCATGCAGTAAGTATGAAGATTGAAGCTGACCCTCATGTCCGAAAATTCATCCGCATCATTTTCTTAGCCAACTATGATGTAACTCTTGCTGAGAAAATTATTCCTGCTGCCGATGTCTCCGAACAGATTTCAACTGCTGGCAAAGAGGCGAGTGGTACCGGAAACATGAAAATGATGATGAATGGTGCCATTACCATTGGCACGTTGGATGGCGCTAACGTTGAAATTTATGATCGAGTAGGTGATGAAAATATGGTTATCTTTGGGGCGCGAGTTGAAGAATTGGATGAATACCGCTCCAAAGCTACCTATCATATCAACGAGTATCTTTCGAAACGACCGAATTTGCAGCAAATTCTTGATTCTCTAGTCAACGGAACATTTGGTGATCGTCCCTATGCTTTTCAACTCATCTATGATGAAATTATGCAAAAAAATGATGAATTCTTTGTATTTGGAGACTTTGAGTCCTATCAAAATGCCCAGCGTCGTATCGAATCATGGTATCGCAAGCGGGCTCTTTGGGCGAAGCGCTGTTTAATCAATGTTGCTCATTCTGGCTATTTCTCGAGTGATCGTACAATCGAAGAATATGTCAAACATATTTGGAAGTTAACAGCCATTCGTCGGCTAAAGGAGGAGCAATTATTATGACTGAAAGACCGATTCTATTGACCAAATTGTTTGCCCAGCAAGCCAAGCTTGATCAGCGAATTCATCTTCAACACCATACCTCCTACTTGGCTACTCAAAATGATCGTATTCTCGCATTTTTAGTTGAACTTTCAGAACTTGCCAATGAAACACGCTGTTTCAAATATTGGAGTGAAAAACCAGCTTCACCACCATCGATGATCCTTGAAGAGTATGTGGATGGTGTTCATTTCTTGTTGTCATTAGGCATTGCGTTATCTGTCAACGTAAATGAACCATTCGAACAATATCCTCAAAGTTCATCGAACTTAACTAATCAATTTCTCGTGGTTTATGACAATGCTTTGTCTTTTAAACAGAATTCATCATTGGAAACATATTCAATTCTTATGTCAAATTATCTTCTATTAGGCAGGATGTTATCGTTTTCCATTGAAGAAATAGAAATTGCGTATTATAAGAAGAACAAGGTTAATTTTGAACGACAAGATTCACATTATTAATTGATATTCGCCTTTATATTTCGTATAATCAAGCATATTGCAGGAGGAGATAATATGAAAAAAGATCCACGCATTGAATTAGTACGCGAACTATGTGAAGCAGAAGGAATTTCGGGACATGA
>CAZVZF010000015.1:0-14424 GCA_964631095.1 uncultured Eubacteriales bacterium | reverse complement strand
AAAACACCACCACAACAAGCATTGTCGCAAATAATGTATGAATTGCATTGGCAATCACTTTCGAACCAATAATCTCTGCTGGACGGATGGGAGTAACTAATAGAGTAGAAATTGTGGACTCACTCTTCTCAAAAAACATTGTTGCCCCAATGAAGAGGACCGCCATCATTGTTGTATCCATTAGGATTATAACAGGAAGCATTTGATCCAATAATTGATTGTCTAAAAAGTACAGCATTAGAAACCAGACTACCGCCACCATAAAGCTAATGGTTGTGACTCCATATTTGTTAAATCGTTGAAACTCCCCTTGGATAAGCAAAAGTAGTCGGTTATTCTTCATGGTTCAATTTCACCCCAGTCACTGCGATAAAAATGTCTTCTAATGTAGTTTCACCACTATGCAAGGTCTCAATATTTTTGGTTTGTAATAACCCAATAAATTCCTGGTTTTGACCAATGTTTTCCATTGGGAATTCTCGCCGAACTAATTGATCACCTTCATGGTATTCTACAGTCATTGTTCGTTTCCCGTACTTGATTTTTAAGTTACGGGGGGTATCCATTTCCCTTATCTCTCCATCAACTAAAAAAGCAACACGATCACATAATTGATCAATATCACTCATTATATGCGATGTTAAAAAAACGGTTCCTCCTTGATCGCGAAACTCGCGAATCATATCTTTTAAAACCATTCCGTTCGTTGGATCAATCCCATTAGTGGGCTCATCCAAAAATAACATCTGAGGTTTATTCAACAAGGCTCGGATAAAATTAAGCCGAATTTTCATGCCTTTCGAATACTCCCCTACTCTTTGATTGCGATGCTCCCAAAGACCTACTCTCTTTAGTAGTGTTTCAATATCTGCTTGATTTTGATACAGTTTTTGAAAAAACTGCATGTTTTCTAGTGCTGTCATTTTAGAAAAATGAATTGGCATTTCAAAACTAACACCTATTGTTTCATAAAAGTCATGTCCATAACTTGCAAGGTCTTTATCTTTATATTGAATTGTGCCCTGATAGTCATCAAGTATTTTGATTAATATTTTTTGCGTCGTGCTTTTTCCTGCTCCACTAGGACCTAAAAAGCCAAAAATCTCCCCTTGTTTAATTTCAAATGATAAATTCCGTAATGTTGCTTTCGACTGTTTAGGATAATGAAAATGCAACTGATCTACTTTAAACATGATGAGGTTCCATTCCTTTCTGGAGGACCAGAATAATCTGATCAACCTTTCTTAAAAGCGATTCATAGTGCTGATCTTCTTGGACAAAATCTTCAAAAGTTACATTATTTATAAGTTGGGTAATCGTTCTAGCGAGTAGGCTCGAATCAAATTCCTTACGGATAAGTCCTTTGCTTTGGTCTCGCCGAATGTATGCTTCATAAAGTTGATAGGCCTGTTCTCTTCCTTTTGCAATCATTTCTTGGTAGAGTGGACCTTTCTCGCGCATCAATATTTGTCCTATTTTCGTTAATCGTGGTTCGGTTTGTGCAAATTGAATGCCACTAAGAAATAACTCGCGAAACAATTGAAGGAATGAGAGATTGTCGTTTTGAAATAGTAAAGGATTGAGAAATTTCATCTTTCTTCTAGCAATCTCTTCCAGAACATAGCGATAAAGATCTTCTTTATTCGCAAAATACTGATATAGACTTCCCCGTGCAATTCCCGCATTTCGAACAATATTCGCTAAGTTAACATCAGCAAACGCTCTCTCTGAAAATTCATCAATTGCAGCATTGAGAATTCTTTGTTGTTTCATAGATGACAAACGCATAAATCGGTCGCTAGGCATACCATTACCTCCAAAAATGACACCATTGTCATCTCTATTATATCACCACACAAGAAAAGGTCAACAACAGATGACATGGGTGTCATTTGTCCGCATAAAAAAACCCAGCACGAATGCTGGGATTGATTTCAATTAGGAGAAGGTTGCAATCTCGTCCGTTGTGAAAGGAGATTCAATGGTTGGTGCACCGTCTCGTTTCAGTGATAACTCCATTGTAATGGTTACATCATAGTTGTTATAATTTGTTTTTGCTTCAAACGCCATTCCCACTATTTTTTTGTCACTATTTACCGTTAACCCAAGGTAGAGAGAAGACATGGTTGGCAATTGGCGAATGGCTCCACCAGCTTCGCCAAGTACCGTGGCTAGTTGGTCCACATTCACAGGGATTAAATTGGTGGTTACAGTCTTATCTTTCTTTTGCTTGACCGAGTTAATAGAAGAAGCATTAATCCCTAAAGAATCAAAGAAATTATATCCCGATTCTGGGGTAATGATTGATGGTAACTGAACGGTACCAGTGGTCTTCGCTTGCGAAGCGGTCATTACCGTTTGCCCAACAAAAGTAAGGTCATACATTTTATGGTAGGACTGAGTTCCATCGTGATAGAACTTATAAACCATAGTGTCTCCTGTCGTTTTAGAGACTGTAAGTTTCATTTGTTTTTGATCCGTTCCAAAGCCGGTAATTTGGATGACTCCAGAAAAATTTAACGTTAGAATGGATGCTGAGACTTTCATCTTAAAGGTTGCATCGATATAATTGTCGGTGTATTTTGTCGCTTCATTTAATGCGGATATTGCTTCTTGACGCTTCGTGCTATCTGTAAGCTCAACGAATTTGGATGAATTACAACCAGAAATAAGCATGCTCAATACTACCATTGGCATTAAAAATAATTTATTCTTTTTCATTGTTTCATCCCTCCTTGTCTTTATTCTAAAACGATTAGGATTGATTTACAATAAATAATTGTAATAATAAGGAACACAGTTAAGCGATATCTAAATTTTCTTTTGGACGTCGGATGAGTTGGCTGCAACGTATTAATTCTTCCTTCGAGCCCCCTGCAAGCATGAGCAAATCACCGGCCAAAATCTCTGTTGCTCCTTTAGGAGGGATGATTAAGTCTCCTCGCTTGATCATTAAGATAAGTACATCTTGGGGTAGGTCTAAATCCTTTACGCTTTTGCCTGCTGCTTCACATAAGGCAGAAACTCTTAATTCCATCACTTCTGTATATACTTCACCACTATAGTCGGTAAATGTTTTTAAAACTGTCCCCTCCGGCTCAACTACTCGAAGTTTCTTAGCAATTGGTACCAAGAAGGTGCCTTGGAATAATACTGAGAAAAATGCGACAAAGAATACAATATTGAAAATGAGATTCGCTTGGGGTGCCCCTTCTGCAATAGCCAAGATGGCAAAGACAATGGAAGCAGCGCCACGAAACCCGACCCAAGAAACAAAAAAGGTATCTGCCCATGTCCGACGAAAACCAAGTTTCATGATAATCGCAACGGCAATGGGGCGGCCAAAAAAGGTCAAGAATAAAGCAACAGCAAGCCCTGGTATTAGAACGGATTGTACTTGTGAGGGGAAAACCAACAATCCTAGCGTAAAAAACAACGCCATTTGCATGAGATTGGTTAAACCATCAAAAAAACGAATCATTGGAAATTTGTGGACAATTCGACTATTTCCAAGAATGATTCCTGTTAGATATACGGATAAAAAGCCGTTTCCAAGTAAAACGGTCGATAAACTATAAGAAATAATCATCACAGCGATGGCAATGATGATATATAAACCATCAATAGTCAGATGAATACGATTGATAAACCATGTTGCTGCTTTTCCAACAATAAGACCCACAAAGAGACCTACTGCAATCTGAAGAATAAAAGTAAGAAAAAGCTGATTTCCTTGTCCTTGGAACAGTCCAAGAGCAAGAATGGTCAATAAGTATGCCATCGGATCATTGGAGCCGCTTTCCATTTCTAAGGTAGGGGCCAATTCATTTTTTAAATTTAAACGTTTAGCTTTCAAAATTGCAAAAACCGAGGCTGCGTCCGTAGATGAAATAATTGATCCAAGCAAAAAACCTTCAAGAATTGTGAACCCCAAAGCAAGAGTTGAAAACAGTGCAACACTTAATGCGGTAAGAACAACACCAACACTTGCCAAAGTAATGGATAATTTTGCACTTTTCTTAGCAGAACTCCAATGTGTATCAAATCCCCCAGAAAAGATGATAACCATCAACGCAACGTTGGCTATATCACGAGCAGCATAAATATCATTAAACTCAATACCGCCAAACCCTTCACTTCCTAAAAGCATTCCTAATCCCATAAAAATGACTAATGTTGGCACGCCATAACGAGACATTATTTTGGAAGCGAAAACAGCCACAATCATGATAATTCCAATAAATAACAGGATTCCGTCGATGGTCATTTCATCACTTCGCTTTCATGAGCTAATAAGGCAGCTTTTAAATTCAATCCTCCCGCATAGCCCACCAATTGTCCGTTGCTTCCAATAAGCCGATGACAAGGTATAATGATCCCAATTGGATTCCAATGGGCGGCGCGTCCTACAGCTCGAGCGGAGTTGGGGTGTTGAATACGTTTTGCAAGTTCACCATACGAGCGAGTGTGGCCAAAGGGAATTGCCAACAATTCTTTCCAGACTTTTTGATAAAATGCACTTCCTTGTGGTGCTAATGGAACTTCGAAAACCTTGCGAGTCCCTTCAAAATACTCTTTTATTTGACGCGCGGTCTCTTGAATTAAGGGTGTTTCTTGCATATCACAATTGATTGTGATGGATTCATGTTCTAATAGGAAATAAATCTCCGTAATTGCAGTTTCATCTGCAATAATTCTTATCTTCCCTAGTAGGGAATGATAATCATAATATGACTTCATGTTTTCACCTCTGCTACTCATTTTCATCTTTAGTATATCGAAAATAATGATTGTTTTCTAGTTCATAGCCCCAACAAAAAAAGGAAGTTTACCTTCCTCTTGACGATTGCTGCTTTTCATTGTATAAGTAATCATCAATTAAGATGACAATTGCAATCCAGAAAGCTTCATGGCTCTCATCTTCAATTGCAATCTCGTAAACATCGCCCCAAGCTACCCATTTTTTGTGAACAGAAACAAGCGTTCCTGCTCCTCCTTCGATGGAAAAGTCATGGGCCAAAAAATCGCCATTGACTTGAAAATTGCCAAAAATACCTTGAATGTCAAACCGTGGTCGCAACAAGGAAATCATCCGACGAAGCGTGGCAATAACTTGTCCGTCTTGATCCATAATGATAAATGTTGGGATCAGCGACATTAATTTACGCTTTAATGTATATAATGGTTGGGATTGAAGCGAATCAATCAATTTTTTTTCGCTGGTAATGGTAAGCAATTTACCTTCACAGTGGTAACATATTTCTTCTTGATCATTATAAACTTTGTAGCGATCCTTGATGCTAAATACACTTTGTTTGACATAATATGTTTTCATACAATCCCTCCATTAATGCTGAAGAATATTCTACCATTATTGTAGCGCATCATGCGAATCATTGCCAATAAGAAAAAGCACCTTGCGGTGCTTCAATATTTTAGGTAATGGAGGCTTCGTAAATGCTCGTGACTGCTTGCAGTAGAACTTTATTGAACGCATCATCGGATTGTTGAGCGGTAAGCCCTTCAGTAAGTGCTCGAGAGAAGCTCGCAATTAAGCCATGGTTCCGTGCCAAATGACGATTCGCTTCATCGCGACTATATCCCCCAGAAAGGGCAACCATCCGTATGACTTTGGGATGCTTCACAAGATCAGCATAGAAATTATCCAAAGATGGAATGGTAAGTTTGAACATTACTTGAATACCATTAGGTAATTGCTCCAAATGATCTAGAAGTTCTTGCTTCAATAAGGTTTCAGCAGCGGCTTTCTCCGGACTCTTAATATCAACTTCTGGTTCGATAATTGGCACGAGTCCTGCTTGGGCAATTTGAATGGCGTATTCAAATTGCTGAGCAACCACTGCCTTGATTCCTTTCGGGTTTGCATCTTGAATAAAGGAACGCATTTTTGTTCCAAAAATACGGCGTTGGTTAGCACGGTGCAGTAAATCATTCAAATTCGCAAGAGGTTTCATCAACTGAACTCCATCCTCTAGTGGCGCAAGTCCTTTGTCTACCTTTAAAAATGGGATGACTCCCTTGACTTCCCACAAATAATCAGCAGTTAATTGACCATCAACCATACGATCCATGGTTTGCTCAAATAAAATGGCCCCCAAAATATGTTTCGAAGTAAAAGCAGGGCTGGTCATAATTCGAGTTCTCATTTGATGAACCAAATCGAACATTTGGGTATCCCCTTCATAGGCATCGGGTTGAATTCCATACAGTTTTAAAGCCTTAGGTGTACTTCCTCCACTTTGATCAAGTGCGGCGATAAAACCGAGACCATGTTTCATCTGTTCCAATTGTTTTGCATTCACTACTATCCCTCTTTTCTAGCATTGGGCTACATTCCCCACTATTGCTACATCCATTATAGCACTAATTCGTAGAATTTCCATATCTTGCCCCAGCGAAATCAATGGTAAGAAAATCCAACGCTCAGCGTTGGATTTCGAATTATTGGGAGCCCCGATCGGATTGAATAAAAAACAAGACCGCTAAAGCTAGCAGGGTAAACACAAAAGCATAAGGAAATAAGGCACGCATGTTACCAAATACTAATCCACTAATAAACAGTCCACTTAATGCAGGGGTAATGGATTGTGCCAACATCGAAGCTGTGTAGTAATGTCCCGTATATCTTCCAACATTATCAGCAGAGCAATTTTCAATAACCATTGGATAGATGTTTACAATAATGAGGGAAAAACCGCCACCGCCGATAAAAAATAAGAACAATAACCAAAAACTAAATCCCCCAAGGAACCCCATCAATCCAATTCCTGCATAGGAAATCGCCATCAAAACGACTCCAATCACTACTGTCATTTTGCGACCAATATGATCAGCAAGAAATGCGGCTGGAACAGCAAGTGCAAAACTTGCAATTCCAAAAGGAACAATGACCAACGCCCCTGGATTCATATTAAACGGGAGTGGCCCTACCGCGCCAAAAACAGCTTCGCTGTATAAGGAGATGAAGGTTTCGACAGCATTACTTGACATGTAAACTAAAAAAACAACTAGCAAAACTAAATAGATATTACGTCGATTTGTTTTAGAAGATCCTGCTTGAACTTCTTCTTCAACGGCTTCTTCTTGAACGGATAAACCTGCTTCTTTTAAGGTCTTGTGATAGTCTGATACCATTTTGTTTTCTCGCACAAGAATTAAGAAGATGGAAAGAAAGATAATCATTAAACTTGAAACAATTAGAAATGGAACGGTATCATTCGATTTTGAGAAAAAGATAATAGTGAGATAACCAATTGCAACTCCTGATCCGCCCATTATATTGATTATGCTATTCGCCTTGCTTCGTAATTTTCTAGGGGTGACATCAGGCATTAAAGCAACACAAGGAGAGCGATAAATATTCATGGCGATTAAAACCAATAAAATATTCCCAATCAAAAGCCATATTGAACCTAACTCATTGACATAAGGAAGCATCGCAAAAGTAATGGCGCTTAACAAAATTCCTACAATAATATAAGGCACCCGCCGCCCTAATCTTGATCGGGTGCGATCGGATAAGTAGCTCATCAAGGGAATCATAAAGATAGCAAACAAATTATCCAACGCCATGATAATACCGACCACTAATTTATCCCCACTAAATAAATTTTCTAAAAAACCATTCAAAAAAAGCGGAATATACCAGTTGTAAACCTGCCATAGCATCATGATGGTTAGAAAGGCAAAACCGATAGAGACGGTTTGTCGTATATTTAATTTCATTTAAAAATCCCCCATGTGCTTCAATAGTAATTCACTGAACTATTCAATCATTGGATATATTGTAACAAAAGCGGATAAGAAAAGAAACATTGAAGCCAAGAAAATCCATTAACATGAGGCCTTTTTTGTCTTATCCAGAACAACTGGATACAGCAAATAAGAATACTGCCGTATACGCAAGTATCGCAGAGACTGGAGATGCGATGATTCCTATGATGACTCCCCCAATTCGAATGCCTGTTTGACGCAAAACTGGCTTAAGGAACCAATAAAGCATCAAGATAAATCCTAAGCCAAACCACACTACATGAGCATACAAATAATAGGTAGTAAACACGATTAAGCCTGTTGGTGCTGGACCTATTAGTTTGATAAAGATGATTGATAAAAGAACGAGCAAGAATGAAATAACCAATAACGTTAGCATCATCTTAGGATAATATCGGAATAATTTTTCAAGGGTACTAGTTTTTCTTGATTCCATCATTACCGCCTCCTAGCTTCAGCGTAATCCTTTTTTGTTTGAATTTCAAACTATATGCATCTTAAGAAAATGCCCGCCATAACGGCGGGCATTCGCTTTGTATTGTTTATTGTTGTGATGGAAACAATGGTAAAATTTTCTTGGTGTTCACATCAATAATACCATAATCTGACATCTTACAATTGGGAATAACCGGTAAAGCAAGAGTAACAATTCGCAGCAAAGGGTTATCCATTTGATTTAAGCCAAGATCTTTTAAGGCTTTTTTCATATGACTAGCCTCTTTTGCGACAGCTTCTGCATTCTTCACCGACATAAGTCCTGCTAAAGATAAAGGCAAACGGGATTTCACTTGATTATCTTCTACCGCGATCATTCCTCCACCTTGCTTGGCGAGTTCCTGAGCTGCAAGATATCCTTGCTCCGGTCGATCATAAACAACTGTAAGATTATGCGAATCATGCGAAATAGTAGAAGCAACGGCCCCTTTTGTTGTTCCAAAGCGACGCACAACTCCCAATCCAATACGAGACTTCCCATGCCGATTAACGACTGCAACATATTTTAAATCGGGATCCTGGGAGAGATCTAAAATTCCATCTTTAACTGGCAAATATTCGACGACTGCATCCGTGCTCGATAAACCATAATCATGATAGGTCATCACAGTCACTGGAATTGTTCCTGATTCAATAGGAGTATAAAAAGTCATTGATTCACGTGTTAATTCAGGGAGATGAACAGAGTTCTCTTGTTCAATTGAAAAATCCTTTGCTGGAATTGGGGCAAGTAATTTCCCATTTTCTGCGACAAGATTTCCCTCGTAGTAGACAGCCTGTGGGCTTAGTTCTTGAAGACTTTCAACCATTAAAAAATCAGCAACATAGCCCGGTGCTATGGCTCCAAGCCGATCCAAACGAATTTCTCTTGCCGTGTTAATGGTTGCTGCTTTAATTGCAAGAATGGGGTCCATTCCTGCGCGAATGGCAGCTCGTACTACCTCATTCATGTGGCCGATTTCAATTAAATCATCGGCTTCCCGATCATCTGTGCAAAGACAAAATTGATCAAAGAATTGAACAGACTTTGTTCCTTCGATTGCAGCAGAAACATTTTTAGCAATCGAAGATTCCCTTGCGTCAACATACATTCCTAATCGCATTTTTTCCAAGAATTCCGAGGGAAGTCGAGATTCGTGACATGTATTGGGCCCGCCAATAAGATAGGCGGATAGCATTCGACCACTTAAAAATGGTGCATGTCCTTGGAGATAGAGCCCCGCTTCTTTGGCTGTATTCAAAATTTGCATCATGCGGTCTTCGCCATGGACGACAGCGAGATAATCCATCACTTCCGCCAAGCCAATGACTCGTGGCAAATCAAGAAGAACTGCGATTTCTCGAGAAGTAAAGTCTGCACCGCTTTCTTCTAATCCAGGAACAGCAGGGACACAAGAAGGAATATTGATTAGCTGTCTCATGGGGAGATCATCACTTGCATCATGCATGTATCGGACGCCTCTAATTCCGAAAACATTAGCGATTTCATGAGGGTCAGTAATAACGGTTGTGGTTCCGTGAACTAAGACGGCTTCCGCAAAATGACGTGGAGTCAACATAGAACTTTCAATATGTACATGGGCATCAATGAGGCCTGGAATTAGATATTTCCCTTTCCCGTCAACAATCTTTTTCGCTTCGCCCAGCTGTCCGATATTTTTGGATTCTACATGCGCAATGAATCCTTGCGATACATAAATATCTGCTGGATAAATTTCTCCTGTTAGAACATTCACCAATTGAATATTCGCAAGAATCAAATCAGCAGGGAGAATCCCGAGGGCAGCTTTTAGTAAGTTCTTTTGGTCTTTGGGTTGTAAACGATACATATATAGACCTCCTTTCTCATCACGTTTCTCATTCTTAAATTGCACTCATGACAAAATATAAAATTAAAGGAATGGCAAGAACATACATCCCGGGATGGACATCTTTAAATCTTCTTGTCACTACTTTGATAAAAATGTAGGATAAAATTCCCATGGATATTCCAACCGCAATGCCTCCACCAAAGGCCACAAACATCAACATCACAAAGGGGGCAAAACATTCTGTAAAATCACTAAAGTCAATGTCCTTGAATCCCTTAATTAATAGAAATCCGATGTAAATTAATGCGGGTCCCGTCGCTGCATTTGGAATTGCCGTAAACAAAGGAGCAAAGAAGATGGTAATAAAGAATAGGATGGAAACGGTCAATGCCGTTAAACCAGTGCGACCTCCTGCTTCAACTCCTGCAGAAGATTCAACATAAGTAGTAATCGTTGTGCATCCGGTGCAAGCACCAACAACCGTTCCAATCGCATCGACTAAGAACGGTTTTTCAATGCCGGGCAAATTGCCATTTTCATCCAACATATCAGCTTTTTTAGCTACGCCAAGTACCGTTCCTAACGTAGAGAAAAAATCTCCACAGAATGTAATAAAAACCAATGGTACGGCACTCCAAGTTAAGATTGCCGCAAAATCAAATTGAAAAATCACATTTTGCACATCTTGAAATTGTGGTACGGAGAAAATGTGAGTGATATTTGTAATGGGTACACCGCCCTGGGTGACAAATAAGCCTACTACTGTCGTTGCAAGAATGCCTATTAAGATGCCACCTTTTACTTTATAAGCCTCGAGCGCAGAGATAAGAAAAAGTCCTCCAATAGCCAGTAATACAGCAGGGCTTGAATAGTCTCCCATGCCAATTCCGTTGGAAAAAGCGCCAATTCCTGAATTCTTGAACCCAAGATAGGCAATGAAGAACCCGATGGCAGTTCCGATTCCAATTTTTATATTTTTAGGAATCATACGAACAATTAAGTCGCGCACCCCCACCATTGTAAGAATGATGAAGATAATCCCTGAAGTTAATGTAATGGCCATTGCCCCACCAAAAGAAATGGTTTGAGAATGAATCAATGCTCCAAATAAAAAATTGGATCCCATACCAGTCGAAAGCGCAAAGGGCAAGTTCGCATAAAACGCCATTCCTAAAGTAATTAATCCACTTACAATCGCACACATAATCATAATTGCTTGTGCAGAGATATAAACGCCATTCACATCGGTGTATCCCGCACTGCCGAAGCCGACGATGGCCCCTGGTTGCACCGCAAGAACATAGGCCATCGTCATAAACGTTGTAAGGCCTGCAATGATCTCGATGCTAACTTTTCCCCCTTTTTTGGAAATCGAAAAAGTCTTATCTAAGAAACTAGATAATCGTGCAAACATATTATATTTTCCTCCATTCCTATAATTGTTTTGCCGTCATTAAGTTCATGTTTGACAAACCAATTAAGGAATAGTTTGTCATAGTATTCCATTTACGGTGGAATGTAGAGACTGCTCACCCTATTAGAGCATTATATGACTTTAATGATGTTTCTATGATACCATACTTCGCTTTCTTTGCAACCTTCTTTTTCGAATGGAAGCCTAATAACTTCAATTCTAAAGAAAAAAAGCTTTATTAAAAAGCTCTTTTTTTGTTGAAGACTATTTTATGAATTCAGGATACCGTTTATCAAATTCTTCTTTGGTCATTCGATAGAGGTTATCATCAAAGATAGTTCCTATATACCCTTTTACTGCGGCTTTCAATGTCCCTTCTTGAATAAACCCCAATCGTTTCATCAGTTGGTTGGAACGAGTGTTTGGGACAAAGACACGTGCAGATATTAAAGAGAGTTTTCGACGATAAAAACAATCATTCAGAACACTCGGCAAAGACTCCATCATATATCCTTTCCCAACTTTATTAGAAGATAGATAGTAGGAAATACACTTACTGTTCGCTTGATATCGTAAATCATCTTCCTCGAGATGGATCATTCCAATCAGTTGGTGCGTCGCTTTTTCTTCAATGGCTAAATCTTTTTCTCCATCCAAATGTTTTTCTATCCAAAGAGTCATCTCATCAATTGATTTTGGTGCCATCACATTGAATTCCAACACACCTTCTTCCCTTTGCAATTGGTATAGTGCATGGGTATCGTTGATCGTCAGAGGACGTATCAATAGACGCTTTGTTTCAATAATCATTTTGATTTCCTTTCAACTCTATTTGTTGTTTGCGAGTCAAAGAATTCCAAATCAAATCGTAGGATTCATCAATCAAATCGTAAATGAACTCCAAAGGTATTGATCCTGAAAGGTCAATGGAGTTCCAATGAACTTTGTTAAGATAATATCCTGGATGTATCTCTTGATAAATCTCGCGTAATCGTTGTCCCTGAATTGGGTTAAGTTTAATACTAAGAATATCGCGTCGTTCGGCATCTTGGCCAATCATGGCAAACATCTTCTCTCCGATGCGATATCGCCACGCATCCCATTCCATCTTAAAGTCTTCTTTCACATAAGGTTTGGATAAGCAATGATGGATGATTTCTTCGTATCGTTTCAAATGCATCACTTCCTTATTAGCGATAGATTATTCACAAGTATACTACAAGACTTTGCGAAAGAAAAAACCCCAACGGGTTTTTACTTAACTGTGGTGAATTAAATCGGGACAGCGTTCCCAAATAAGAACCGCAGTATTAATATTTGTAGTAATGGTAATCCGATTGCCTTCAAGTTTCACAAATCGTTTTTGCGCTTGCCCTAACCATGTAGGATTCATACTTACTTCCATATGATGGATGACAATGCTTTGATCTTCATCGACTTCAAATTTCCCGGCATAGGCCATATAACCATTTGCAGCTTTGGACATTTCATCAATCGAGCCATTCAACGCATCGCCTGACTTATAGGGTGGACGTCCTTGAGCCATGAGCTGGGCAGACATGTACCCATCGGATGTATACATCAAAAATCCTGTAGCATCTTTCCCTAGGGGATAAGTGACTGTGCCATCAGGCAATGAAAGAGTATAATCAATCAAACGCCAACTTCCAATAAGTGTTTTCTTTAGGTTTTGTTCCATTTTTCGTTCCTCCTTAAAAGACTGCGATATTATCTTACCATAAAATGAGCTTGTTTTCACGTGAAGTCGCTTATAAGTTGCAAGAAAACTTGGTTTCATTCCTTGGATAAGTAATGGTTGGATCGATTAGCAAGTTCCATTTGACAAACTTCATATGTTCGTGCGCCTTCTTGAACAAAGGGATCCGATGCAGCAATTTGATTGGCATCTTCTTTATTCATGGCAAATACAACAATCATTCCATTATTACTATCAACAAAAGGCCCCCCTAAAAGATAAAGTCCTTTGTCATCCAAACGGCGAAGATGGTCAATGTGGCGGAGTATCAAAGGTTTTGTCAACTTCAATCCTGTGGATTGTAACAATATTACGTAGGTATTCATGAATGTTCCCCCTTCATCAATAGCTTCCAATCATAAATGACATGTGTCAACTGTTCCGAACACAACCACAAATCTCTAGCAAGGATGGGATCATGGCTTCGAGGCGAACTTTTTACTTTCTTAGGGGCGCCACGAATGCCAAAGAAACCTGATGGCCCATAATAATCCCCATTCTTTGCGTCTTCATCCACACATGCTCTCACTAAGGATAGGGCTCCCTCTTTGGCGGAATGCATGGGGAGTATCCGATAATGCCAAGGAGTCTTGGAATTAGAAGGATCTTGAGTAAATAAATTGGTGCGTGCAATTCCGGGATGGACTGCAATTGACTGGAGGGATGCAGATGAACTTTCGCTCAAGCGCGCAAGTTCGTAAGCATACAAGAGGTTTGCGAGTTTAGAACGATAATAAGCCCAACGCGGAACATAATGAGCAGGAAGAGTGGGATCCATGAGTTCAGCGATAGAAAGCCGTGCCATGGTATGTGCAAGGCTACTTACGGTGACCACACGTGGAGTTCTACTACGTGAAAGAGCGGGGAACAACAAGCCTGTCAACGCAAAATGGCCAAAATGATTGGTCCCCATCTGACGCTCAAATCCATCTTCTGTCCGCTGAAAAGGGCCAGCAAGTACACCTGCATTGTTAACCAATATATCTACTGTTAGTTCCATGGAGTTCATCTTTTCCGCCGCTTGCCTTACCGAAGAAAGTTTGGATAAATCAAGCGGTACAAATTCAATGGTTCGTTGGGGATATTCGGCACGAAATTGATCAATGACGAGTTGAGCTTTATGAGGATTACGACATGCTAGAATAACATCTGCA